>DATAFN010000221.1:0-3323 GCA_036257435.1 Actinomycetes bacterium | reverse complement strand
CTGCGACTGTCCTCCGGGCAAGGCGCGGCGCATCGACTCGAGCTGTTGCCGGGCGGCCATCTGCTGCGCGAACAACGCGGTCTGGATGCCGTGGAACAGGCCCTCCAGCCAGCCGACTAGCTGGGCCTGCGCGATTCGCAGCTCTGACTCGCTCGGTATCTCCTCCTCGGTGAACGGCAGGGACAGCCGCTCCAGCTCGTCGATCAGCTCTGGCGCCAGGCCCTTCTCCAGCTCCTCGATCGAGCTCTTGTGGATCTCCTTGAGCCTGGCCCGACTCTTTTCGTCGAGTGGAGCCGCCCTGACCTCGTCCAGCAGCTGCTTGATCATGCTGCCGATGCGCATCACCTTGGCCGGCTGCTCGACCAGATCGGTGATGGAGGTCCCGCTGTCGCCGGACTCGCCACCGGACTGGTCGGAGGGGTTGGACACGGCCATCCCGTCCGGCCCGACGATCACGACGTGTGGGGACTCACCCGGGTTGCCGTACTGCGGCTGGTCACTCATGGGCCTATTCTTTCCCGCTCATCGGCAATCCGGATACGGCGGGTCCGGTCGCGGCCGATCCGCGCCTACTCGATCCGGCGCACCATCGGCAACCTCGACCGGGTGAACAGTCCGGCGATCAGTACGCCGAGCAGCGGAATCCCGATAATGATCTGGCTCAGCGTGACCCAGGGCAGCAGCAGCGGCCGCTCGGTGTCGGCACCGAGCATGGCCGCGCCGACGATCCCGCCGAGCACGACGCCGAGGCCTACTCCGAGCAGGCTGACCGTCGCGGCCTGCGCCATCGCGAGGGCGCGACGCCGGCGCGGGTCGGCACCGACGGCGAGGAGCGTGGCGTGGTCGGAGCGTGCCTCGGCTGCGGACAGCGCAACCGCGATCGCGGTTCCGACCAGTGTGACGAATGCGCAGGCGCCGGTCAGCACCGCCAGCACGAGCGCGTTCTCGGACTGGTAACCGCGCTCGACCTGCACCCATACGTCCGCGTTCGGGTATCGGTCGGCCAGCACGTCGGCGAACGCGCGCTCCTCGGCCTTAGTGGGCGTGCGAGTGGTCGTGATGATCGGCTGGCCGGGCACCGCAGTCAGCCCGAGCCGGTCCAGCGACGCCGGCGGCAGCAGGATCGACGGAATGCCGAAGTACCGCGGGCGCTCGGCCAGAACCGCCGGCATGGTGATCGGATCGGGTAGATCGGTCTTCGAGACCACGTCCTGGAACATGCCCCCATGAACGACTGCGATGCTTCCGTTTCCGATCAGCGCGCACTCGGTGGCGACCGCCTTACCCTCGGCGAGCGCGCGTTCCACTTCGGCCGGAACCCGCTCGCCGAACACCAGCGCGAGGGTGGCCGAGTCCGCAACGCCGACCATGCCGTTGCTACCCGATCCGTTCAGAGTCGGGCAGCCGCCGGCGACCGGCTGCGCCCAGGCCGGTGCGACGCTGGGGGTGGATCCGCGCGGCAGTGGGACGACGGCCGAAGTGGCCTGGACCACGTCGCGCACCGGAAGCAGCTCCGGGGCAAGGCGGCTGATATCGCCAAGCGCGGTCGGCGCCAGGTCCTCCTGGCTGGTGTACAACCCCACCTGTGCCCAGCCCTCGGGCAGGAACCACGAATAGGTCCGGTCCCGATAGTCGTCCTCCGCGACCGCCCAGAACGCCAGCGCCACCGATCCGGCTACCGCCCCCATGATGGCCGCCACCGCCGGGCCGGTGCGGTGGCGGTGCCGGCCGGCGTCACGCAGTCCCATCCGAGCCGACAATGGAAGCCGCCGAGCAGCTCTCGCTACCGTCGCGACCAGCGTCGGGGCCAGTAGGGCGAGACCCAGCGCGGCCAAGGCGAACGCCATCAGCAGCATCGCCACGTACGGGGTGGTCGAGGGGCCGGCGGAGGAGCCGTTGCCGACCTCGACCATCTGATCGGTCACCCGAACCGAGAGGCCGTCAACCGTTCGCTGGTAGTCCTGCTCGGCGCGCAGCCACAACCAGGAACCGAGCACGGCCAGCCCGCTTCCGGCCACGAACAGGATCAGGCCGATCCGCGGCCATCGTGCGGCCAGCGACGTGGACCTGAACCGCCGATTCAGCGCGTCCAGAACCGGGAGCCGGCCGGCGGTGAACGCCGGAACCATGGCCGCCGCAAGTCCGGCGAGCAGGCCGAGCCCGACCAGCGGCAGCAGTTCGAGCGGCCGCACGTCCAGCGGTCCCATCAGCGCCCCGTTCACCCGCTCCAGCCAGGGCCGGGAGAGGAACACCACCGCGATCACGAGCGGCACCGCCACCAACGCGCCGACCAGGCCGGTGACCACGCCCTGGGCCAGCACGATCCGGCGGACGTGGCGGGCCTCGCCGCCGGCTGCGGCTACCAGTCCGAGATCGCGCACCTGCCGGCGGGCGCCGACCGCGAACGCGGTGCCGGCCAGCAGGCACACCTCGATCAAGCCGAAGCCGATGATCAGGCCGGCGATGGCCAGGCCCATCGGGTCGACCCCGGCCGCGGTGTCCACCGGCGTCGCGGGTGGATCGATTGCCTCGGCCCGGGGAGCCAGCACCACTCCGTGAGCGAGCAGATCGTGCTGCAATCGGAACGGATCGACCGAGTCAGGAAGGTCGACCAGGAAGCTGCCGTAGCTGCCGGATAGCTGCTTTTTTTCCGGGATCCAGGACGACGGCTGCGTCGGCTTCGCCGTCCGACGAGTCGGCCTGCGGTACGGGGAACCACCCGGGCAGGCCGTACGCGCTCTCGCAGCTGAGGCACCCCGGCTCGACGACGGTGCCGACCACGGTGACCTGGCCGGTCCGCCGGGAGGTGACGACGTCACCGGGTACGGCATGCAGCGTGCTCGCCGCCTCGGTGGTCAGCGCGACCTCACCGAGCGCGCGGGGGAAGCGCCCCTCTCGAAGCCGGAGCAAGCCGTCAGCCAGCGGTGACGAAGTGTCCAACTGCTGCAGCAGGGTCCGCCCGCTGCGCTCGCCGTGGCTGAGCCGGCTGGCGTCGCCGCCGAGATTCGTCTCGATCCAGATGCTGCCCGGCGGCAGCAACGCGGCGAGATCCACCTCCTCCGTGCGCTCGGTATCGCAGACCGAGTTCGCGAACGGGCGGTGGCCCTGGTAGCCGATCTCAGTGACCGGAGCACAGGCGGCGATCTCCACGTACGCATCCGCGGTAGATCCCATGTATCGGCGCACCGACTCCGCCGCGGGCAGCTCTCCGGTCCGGATCGCCACATCAAGGAACGCGCCAACCAGGACGGGCAGTGCGACCAGGGCCGCGACCAGCACCGTCCTCCCCCGATGCCGGCGCGCCTCCCGCCAGGCAATCCGTA
>DATAFN010000213.1:0-14094 GCA_036257435.1 Actinomycetes bacterium | reverse complement strand
GCTCCGAAGTCTTTCCGGAACAGTCCGATCGGTGTGCCATCCGGCGTGGTCACGTCATAGCCGCCACTGATATCGAGCACCTGGCGCGCCTTGAGTCGCATCAACTGCTCGCTCTTGCTCGGGTCGGAGTAGAACGTGACCTCCTCCCGGAACGCCAACCGCTTCTGCTCGACGAACGCGACCTGCTCCGTCTCGGAACCACTCGCATCGGACGCCAGCACCACGTACCGGTTCACCATCATGGTGATCTTCTGGTGGATAGCGAAGTGCTTCTGCTGCTGTAGCCTGGCTAGCTCCACCGAGCGCTCATCCTCCGAAGCCGGCTCGGTCCTGGGGCACCTCGAGGTCGCTCTTGGCGAGCTCCTCGACGTTGACGTCCTTGAACGTCACAACCTTGACGTTCTTCACGAACCGGGCCGGCCGGTACATGTCCCACACCCACGCGTCCGACATGGTGAGCTCGAAGTAGACCTCGCCGCCCTCGTTACGTGCATGCAGATCTACGTGATTCGTCAGGTAGAACCGGCGCTCGGTCTCCACCACATAGGCGAACAGCCCGACGACGTCCCGGTACTCCTTGTAGAGCTGGAGCTCCATTTCGGTCTCGTACTTCTCGAGATCCTCGGCGCTCACTATGCGCGCCTCCTTCGTGCCGTCGTGCGTGGGGTTATGGCCGGTTCCGGGATGATCAGGCGATCTCCCATATGATCGAGTCAAGATCAGCCAGCTCGAGCTCCTCGGATCCGGTCGTGGGCGGTACCTCCTCATTGTCACCCACCAGGCCCGCTTGCGCGGCCCGGGCCACATTGATGAACCGCCGGCGGTGCTCCGGACAGGGTCCGTGCCGGCGCAACGCGGCATTGTGGTCGGTGGTCACATAACCCTTGTGGGTAGCGAAGTCGTACTCCGGATAGCGCTCCCCCAGGCCGCACATGATCCGATCCCGGGTGACCTTTGCGACCACCGATGCGGCGGCGATGCAGCCGGCTACCCGATCACCCTTCCAGACCGCCAGGCCGGGCACCCCGATGCCGCGGACCGGGAACCCGTCGGTCAGCACGTAGCCGGGGGCTACGCCCAGTTGGGCGAGCGCCCGGCGCATGCCGGCCACATTGCAGATATGCAGGCCGAACCGATCGAGTTCACCGGATGGGATGATCACCGCGGACCACGCGACCGCGCGAGCCAGCACTTCCTCGTACACCCGCTCCCTGGTAGCCGGTACCAGCAGCTTGGAGTCGGCCAGCTTCGGCACCTGGCCGCGCTTGCCGTCCGGAAGGATCACCGCGGCCACTACCAGCGGGCCAGCACAAGCCCCCCGACCGGCCTCGTCGGCGCCGGCCACCGGAGTGAGCCCGGCTCTGGTCAGCGCCCGCTGGTAGCCGTACAAGCCGGCGTCGCGGCGGATCGTGCTGCTCGGCGGATAACCGATCATTTGGTACGACCCTCCACCGTCGCCGCCGCGGACCGCCGGGCGGGCGCGGACCACCGGAACTACGCTCTGCCGCCAGCCCAGCTTAGTTAAAGCGCTCGAACGGTTCGTCGATATCCACGCCGGTCAAGAAATCCGATAGCAGGACCGGCAGGCGGCCCGGGTAGAACGGCTCGGCACTCCCGATCACTTCGTCGACCCGAAGCCAGGCGTAGCCGATGTAGTCCTCCTGCTCGTCGGGAAGCTGCCGGGAGGTATCGAGATCGGGCCCTGGCCCATCCAGCCGGATCAATACGACAACCTCGTGCTGCAGAATGCGTCTGCCTCGCCGTAGGTACGTCGCGGTGCGGGTCCAGTTCGGCGGGCGCACCCGCCGTACGTCGACCGCGATACCGGTCTCCTCGGCCAGCTCCCTGACTGCGGCCTGCTCCGCGGTCTCGCCGGGTTCGATCCCGCCGCCGGGGAGCTCCCACCACAGGCCGAACTGCGGCTGTCCGGCCTCCCTGGTGCGGAACACCAAGATTCGGTCGTCGGCATCCAGAACCACGACCCGAACCGAACTCCGGACGCGTACGTAGTGCTCGTCGACGGGCAGCCCCACGACAATGCGCCCGGTCGCCGGATGCGCGTACTCGGGCCGCAGCCGACCCTGGCCGGTGGACGATTGCCCCGCGGACGAGCCGGACGGACCAGACGTCATCAGCCGTGGCAGCGCCGCCGCCGGCGACGGCGGATCGCCACGATCGGCACCGCGGCGGTGAACCCCCACCCGAGCGGCGGGATCGCCGCCGCGGACTGAAGGACCGCGGTCAGCGCCTGTGGCTCGGTACGGGCCTGGTCAAGGCGGTCGCCGTGGAAGGTTTGCGGGACGCGCAGCCCGCCAATCCGGCTGAGCGGCCAGACCACGACGAATGCCCGGCCGACCACGTTGTCCATCGGGATCGTTCCTTCGCCGGGCTCGGCCAGGTGCACCCGGGAGTCCGCCGAGACCGAACGGTGGTCGCCCATCACCCACAGCCGGCCCGGTGGCACGATCACGTCGAACGTGCTGTCCGAGGGTGGGTTGCCCGGATATACGTAAGGCTCGTCGAGCGGCTCCCCGTTCACCGTGACCCGACCCTTGTCGTCGCAACACGCGACCCGGTCGCCGGGGACCCCGATCACTCGTTTGATCAGGTCTTGCTGGCTGTCGGACGGAAGCAGGCCGATGAAGACCAGGGTTTTCTTGATCCCGCGGATGATCGGGTTGTGCGGCTGCCCGGCGTCGCCGTTGGACAGCCAGCCGCCCGGATCGCGAAACACGACGACCTGGCCACGATCCGGATCGCCGAAATAGGAACCGAGCTTGTTGACCAGGACCCGGTCGCCGCGTAGCAGCGTGTTCTCCATCGAGTCGGACGGGATGTAGAACGCCTGGACTAGAAACGTCTTGATCAGTAGCGCCAGGATGATCGCGATGCCCACCAGTATCGGCAGCTCACGCCACAGTGAGCCCGGCTTGCGCTCGGCCCGGCGCCGTCCCCTGGTCATCCGAGAGCCGGCCAGCCGGTCCGGCGGCATGCCCGGATATGGGTCGGCCGCAAATCGTGGATCGTCATGGCCATCCCCCCGAAGCAGCGGCCCGGGATAGCCGTCGCCGTCACCATCCTCCGGCCACCGTGCTTCGCCCCACCTATTGCCGTAGCGTCCCTCCGCGTCGTCGGGGCCGGGCTCCCGGTCGTAGCCCGAGCCGCCGGGCGCCTGGACGTCGTCGCCCTCCTCGTCCAGACCGCCGTATTGCGGGATGCCGTCGTACAGGTGCGCGATCCCGCCGGCATGCGGCGGGATGGCCCCATCCCACCCGATGGCGATCCGGCGGGGCCGGCGACCGGCACCGCTGGTTCCACCGGCGGCGCCGGCACCGTCGGCACCGTTGGCACGACTGTCGTGGGTGGTCTGGTCGGCGCCGCTGGGCTGACCCGCGCTGCTGGGCCGACCCGCGCTGCTGGGCCGACCCGCGCCGCTGGCCAGGCTGGCATCCCCGGCCGCCGGATCTGGTCGACCGGAACCGCGCGGCCTGGCATGCGCCCCCTTAGCCACGATCGCTACCGCTACCCGATAGCCCCGGTTGGGAGAACGTCTCGGGTATGCCCAGCGTGCCGGCGTGGTTGAGCGGCCACACGATCACGAATGCCAGCCCGACCACCTGGTCGATCGGCACAGTGCCGCCGCCCGGCTGTCCGAGGTGCGCGCGGCTGTCCTGAGAGACGCTGCGATGGTCTCCCATCACCCACAGCCGATCTTCGGGCACGAGAATGTCGAACTCCTCTATCGACGGCCGATCGCCGGGGTATAGATACGCGCTCTCGTCCAGCGGGACTCCATTGACGCTCAACCTGCCACGCGCGTCACAGCAGCTCACCCGATCACCGGGCAACCCGATGACACGCTTGATGTAGTCCTTCTCCCCCTGGGCGCTGAGGCCGAACCAGCCGCTGACGCTATCTAGCGCGTGCGCGAGGCCGCCGTCGGATGCTGCTTCGACCGCGGGCTGCGCACCGTTGAACGAGTTGTCCCCGTTGAACACGACCACTTCGCCACGCTTGATGTCGCGGATCCGGAACACGGCCTTGTTGACCAGCACCCGGTCACCTGGTCGCAGGGTGTCCTCCATCGATCCGGTCGGAATGAAGAACGACTGGACCAGCAGCGACTTGACGACCAGCGCAAGCACCAGCGCGATGGCGAGCAGCAACGGCAACTCGCGAAGGAACGACCGCTTCTTCTGCGCGGGCGTCGAGCCGGCCTCCGCGGCGTCCGCTCCGCCGGAGTCGGCGGACGGGGCGCTGGGCGGGACCGGGGCGGCCGGCGGCGGGCTCGATGCGGCGAGCTGAGAGCTCGAACCGGCGGGCTGAGGGCTCGAAGCGGTGGAAGCTGTGAGCTCGGCAGACGGCTGAGCGGTCTGGGCAGATGCGGCCGGGTCGACGGGTAGCGGGCTACCCGGCTCCGGCAGGTCCGAAGCCCGGCCCGCGATACCGTCGACGTCGTCCATCAAGGTGCGAGCTTAGCCAACGGAGCGGAGACGACGTCTTGACCTGCGACGCTCAGCGCGCGGTCGGCGTCTCGCGCCGCTCCTTGATCTTGGCGGCCTTGCCCCGCAGGTTGCGCAGGTAGTACAGCTTCGCGCGGCGCACGTCGCCACGGGACACCACGTCGATCCGGTCGATCACCGGTGAGTGCACCGGGAATGTCCGCTCGACGCCAACCCCGAAGCTGACCTTGCGTACCGTAAAGGTCTCGCGAACCCCGCTGCCCTGGCGGCGGATCACTACACCCTGGAACACCTGGATCCGGGACCGGTTGCCCTCGACGACGCGAACGTGGACCTTGATCGTGTCGCCCGGGCGAAAGTCCGGGACGTCCGAGCGCATCGAGGCGGCGTCTACTACGTCGAGGGTGTGCATCGTCTGGTCGCTTCGTCGGGCCACGGTGCACTCAGCACCGCGCGGGGGTGGTCAGGGTCTGTGGGTGGAGGCCGCCGGCACGCGTAATGCCTGCCAACGAGCGGCAGCGCTTAAGTCTGCCACATCGACGGTGGTACCGGAAAACCGGCCGGCACCATCACGACGACGGACGAGGTGGCGAGCCGATCACCGGCGGGCGGGCGGCGGCGGAGCGTCCGGGTCCCAGCCGGCATCGGCCAGGACCTCGCGATCCCGATCGTCGAGCTCGGCCGGATCCAACCCGGCGATCAGGTCGGGTCGATTCGCCGCGGTCCGGCGCAGTGCCTGGTCTCGGCGCCATCGGGAGATCGCGCCATGGTTGCCCGACTGCAGAATCGGCGGCACGGCCATACCGTCCCAGGCGGCCGGCTTGGTGTAGACCGGACCCTCGAGCAGCCCGCTCATCGCTCCGGCCGCGAACGAGTCGTCGATGACCGAGTCGGCGTTGCCGAGTACGCCGGGCAGTAACCGCGCGAGTGCCTCGACGATGACCAGCGTCGCCGCCTCGCCACCGGCCAGCACGTAGTCACCGATCGACAGTTCCTCGACCGGCATCGTGGCCCGTGCCCGCTCGGCGATCCGGGCGTCGATGCCCTCGTACCGTCCGCAGGCGAAGATCAGCCACGGCAGCGCGGCCAGCCGTTGCGCGTCCCGCTGGGTGAACGGCCTGCCGCTCGGGGTCGGCACCACCAGTGTTGGTTGGGTCTGGCCCGTACCGGTCTCGATCACTGCGGTCAGCGCGGTCCACCAGGGTTCCGGTTTCATCACCATCCCCGGGCCGCCCCCGTATGGAGTGTCGTCCACCGTTCGGTGCACATCCGTGGTCCACGCCCGCAGGTCGTGGACGTGTACGTCGAGCACGCCGCGCTCCCGCGCCTTCCCGAGCAGCGACACGCCGAGCGGTGCCAGGTACTCGGGGAAGATCGTGACGACGTCGATCCGCATGGGTTACGCCTGTTCGGCCCGGCCAAGATCGAGCAGGCCCGGGGGCGGGTCGACCCGGACCAGGCCGGCGGCCAGATCCACCTGGGGCACGATCTCGGACACGAACGGAATCAACATCTGGCCACCGGCGCCATCCGCGACCACGAGCACGTCCTGGGCCGGCAGGTGCAGAACCTCGCGGACCGGACCGATCTCGTCGCCGGCCACGGTGACCGCGCGCAGACCGACCAGCTGGCGGTCGTAGTACGCATCCGCGTCGTCCGGTTTGGCGTCCGGGTCGACCTCGACAACCAGCTCGATTCCGCGGTAGCGCTCGGCCGCGGTCCGATCGGCGATCTCGGCGAAGCTGACCAGCAGGCGGCCCTGGTGCCAGCGCGCCGCGGCAACCGTGAGCGGGCCGGTGGCCGGGTCGGTCTGCAGGACCGACCCGGCTGCGAACCGGGTTTCGGCGTCATCCGTGCGTACCTGGACGGCGACCTCGCCGCGGACGCCGTGCGGCCGAGAGATCTGCCCGACCACGAGCTGCATCGGTTACTCCGCCGTGCCCACCGCGCTAGCGCGGCCGGCCGGACTCGAGCAGATCCACCCGCACGTTGCGCCCCCCGATCGCGGTGATGACCGTACGCAGGGCCTTGGCGGTGCGGCCGTTGCGGCCGATCACCTTGCCGATGTCGTCGGGATGGACCCGAACCTCCAGCACCTGACCGCGACGCAGGTCGCGGCTGCGCACCCGGACGTCATCCGGGTGCTCGACGATGCCCTTCACCAAGTGCTCGAGAGCTTCGTCAAGCACGCGGATCAGCCCTCGCTCGACGCCTCGGCCGGGGTGGCCCCGGCCTCCGCCGCGCCGGCGTCAGCGGCAGCGGCCGGCGCAGCTTCTGCCTCAGCCGCCGGTGCGGCCGCCTCAGCCGTCGGCGCGGCCGCCTCGGCCGCGGGCGCTTCAGCCGCCGCAGCTGCCTTGGCCGCGGTCTTCTTGGGCCGAGTCCGCGGCGTGGTCGCCTCGGACTTCGGCTCAGCCGACGCGTCCTTCACGGCGGCCTCGAATACCGTCTTCTTGTCACTGCGCGGCTCCGCGGTGCGAAGCGTGCCCTCCGCTCCCGGCAGGCCCTTGAATCGCTGCCAGTCGCCGGTGACCTTCAGGATGGCCTGCACCGGCTCGGTCGGCTGCGCGCCGACGCTCAGCCAGTACTGCACCCGCTCGGAGTCGATCCGGATCAGCGATGGGTCCTCCATCGGCTGGTAGATACCGAGCTCCTCGATCGCCCGGCCGTCCCGCTTGGTGCGAGAGTCGGCGACGACGATGCGGTAGTGCGGCACACGGATCCTGCCCATGCGCTTGAGCTTGATTTTGACTGCCACGACTGTGGTGTCTCCTGGATCTTCGTGAATGTTGAGCTGCACGGATCGGGGTGGGGCACCAGTCCCGCGTTTGCTCGGCGGACGCGATGCACACCGGAGAGAGGGGCCGGCGCACATCGAGCACTCGGCCGCTCATTCTGCCAGATCAACCAGGCTGGTCCCCAATTGGCGGGTACTCCTCGGCGGTGAGCGCGTACCGCTCGTGGTCGCGCCACTCGTCGTTGATGTACAGGAACCTGGGCGAGAACCCCTCGAATCGGAAGCCCACCCGCTTGGCCAGCCCGATCGACCGGACGTTGTCCGGCTGAATGTTGACCTCGAGACGGTGCAATCCCAGGCCGTCCGGTTGCGCCGCGAAGCACCGTGCGATCACCAAGTGGAGCGCCTCGCGCATCCGGCCGCTGCCGGCGTAGGGGAGGTAGGCGTCGTAACCGAGCACCGCGCACTGGAACCGTCCCCGGACGATGTTGTTCACCGCAATCTTGCCGGCGCAGCCGCCGTCCTCCCGGTTCACCACCATGAAGACCACCGAGTTGCCCGAAGCGTCCCGTTCGAGCAGTTCTGCGAACGCGCCCGGGCCGTCCCTGACCGGATTCCACGGTTCGATGGCGGCGGCGCTGCGGCGCAGCGCATCCAGATACCACTGCTCGTCCTGTGGTCGAGGCCGGCGCAGGAACACCCGCGGTAGTGAGCCGGTCACAGCACGATCCTGCCACGAAGGATCACCCGGGCCGGCGCGGCCAGTACCCGGAGGTCTTTACGTGGGTCGGTCGGGTAGACGACGAGATCGGCTGGATCGCCCTCCGCCAGATCGGGACGGCCGAGCCAGCGCCGGGCCGCCCAGCTGGCCGCACCGAGCGCCACCTCCGCCGGCAGCCCGGCCGCGTGCAGCGCGGCGACCTCCTCAGCCACCCGGCCGTGCGCCACCGCGCCGCCGGCGTCGGTGCCGGCGAACACCGGTACGCCGGCCTCGTACGCCATCGCTACCCGACCCGGCGCACTGGCGTGCATGCGGCGCATGTGATCGGCATATGCGGGATACCGGCTCGCCCGTTCGGCGATCGCCAGGAAGTTAGCAACATTGATCAATGTGGGCACTAAGGCCGTGCCCCGAGCCGCCATCGAGTCGATGAGCTGCTCGGTCAGGCCGGTGCCGTGCTCGACGCAGTCCACCCCCGCCGCGATCGCATCAGCCACGCCCTGCTCGTCGAACGTATGGACGGTGACCCGGGCGCCGGCCGCCTGAGCCCGGCGGACGGCCTCCGCCAGCACTTCGGCCGGCCAGCATGGAGTGAGATCACCACGGTCGCGATCGATCCAGTCCGCCACGATCTTGACCCAGCCGTCGCCGCGGGCTGCCTGCTGGACCGCGGCGGCGGGCAGGTCGGGCGGTTCCAGCTCGATGCCGTAGTTGCGCAGGTACCGCCCGGTCCGAGCGAGGTGCCGACCGGCCCGGATGATCCGGGGCAGGTCGTCCCGATCGTCGATCCAGCGGGTGTCCGCGGCGGCGCCAGCATCCCGGGCCAGCAGCATGCCGGCCGCGCGCTCGGCGAGCGCCTGCCGCTCCTGCTCCGCTGGGTCGACCGCACCGTCCGGACCGAGCCCGATGTGGCAGTGCGCGTCCACCAGGCCGGGGACGATCCAGCCGCTGGCCACCTCACGGGCGGCGGCAACCGGCTCGTAACTGACCCGGCCGGCGACCACATAGAGATTGCGCGACTCGTCGTAAGGCAGGACCACACCGCGCACCAGTTGCGGCTCGGCCGTGCCGGCCGGTCCGGTCCCGGATCCGCCGAGCGGCTGCGTCATCGTCAGGTGGAACGCTTGGACAGGAACTCGCGCAGCTCCGGAGGCAGGTCGAGGCCGTCCAGATCGGCATCGGTGCCCGGCTGCGCCGCGCCGGTGCCCGGACCACCGAACGCGGCCGGCACCACACCGGACGGCCCGCTCGGGTCAGCGCCGCGAGCCGGGTTGCCGCTGCGTGCCGGATTGCCGGACCGAGCCGGGTTGCCGCTCCGAGCCGGGTTGCCGGACCGTGCGGCCTTGCCTTTGCCCTTACGCCCGGCCTTGCCTCTCGACTTCTTCCCCATTCCCGGCATTCCGGGCATCCCAGGCATACCAGGAAAGCCACCGCCGCCACGGGACATCTGGCGCATCATCTTCTGCGCCTCGGCGAACCGGTCGAGCAGACCGTTGACCTCGGACACGGCCACCCCGGAGCCGCGCGCGATCCGAGCCCGCCGAGACCCGTTAATGATCTTTGGATCGGTCCGTTCCGCCGGGGTCATCGACCTGATGATGGCGGCGATCCGGTCGATCTCGCGCTCGTCGATGCTGTTGATCTGCTCGCGCATCTCGCCCATGCCCGGGATCATCCCGAGCAGCTTGGACATCGAGCCGAGTTTGCGCACCTGCTCCATCTGCGCGAGGAAGTCCTCGAGCGTCATCTCGTGCGCCCGCCCGGCGGCCACCTTCTCGGCCATCTTTGCGGCCTGCTCGGCGTCGAACGTGCGCTCAGCCTGCTCGATGAGAGTCAGCAGATCGCCCATGCCGAGGATGCGCGAGGCCATCCGGTCCGGGTGGAAGACATCGAAGTCCTCGAGCTTCTCGCCGTTGGACGCGAACATGATCTGGCGACCGGTCACCTGGGCGACGGAGAGCGCGGCGCCACCGCGGGCGTCACCGTCCAGCTTGGTGAGCACCACTCCGTCGAATCCGACTCCGTCCAGGAACGCCTGCGCGGTGGTGACCGCGTCCTGGCCGATCATCGCGTCGACCACGAACAGGACCTCGTCCGGGTCGACGGCGTCCCTGATGTCGGCGGCCTGCTGCATCATCTCCGAGTCGATGCCGAGCCGACCGGCGGTGTCGATGACGACGATGTTGTACATCTTCGACCGAGCGTGCTCAACCGAGTTCCTGGCGACCGCGACCGGATCGCCGACCCCGTTGCCCGGCTCCGGGGCGAACACCGCAACCCCGGCTCGCTCCCCTACCACCTGCAGCTGCTGTACCGCATTCGGCCGCTGCAGGTCCGCCGCAACCAGCAGCGGGTGGTTGCCCTCGGCCTTCAGCCAGCGCCCGAGCTTCGCGGCCAGCGTGGTCTTTCCAGTCCCCTGCAAGCCGGCCAGAATGATCACGGTTGGCGGGTGCTTCGCGAACCGAAGCCGCCGGGTCTCGCCGCCGAGGATCCGGATCAGCTCATCATTGACGATCTTGATGACCTGCTGGCTCGGATTGAGCGCCTGATGGACCTCGGCGCCGCTGGCCCGCTCCCGCACCGCGGCAATGAACTCCCGGACCACCGGCAACGCGACGTCGGCTTCCAGCAACGCGACCCGGATCTCGCGCAGCGTCTCGTCGAGGTCCGCGGCAGAGAGCCGGCCCTTACCGCGCAGGCTTTTGAACGTCGCGGCAAGGCGATCGGAAAGCGTGTCGAACACGAGTGGGCCTCGATCAGTGCGTCGAAAGCGGGGACCCCGCAAGGGTAACCAACAAAGACGCGGCGCCGTCTCCCGAGCGGCCGCGGCGTCGCCCGAGTGGCGGCTCCCGCTCCTGATCATTACCGGCGCAGTGTGCAAAACGATCACCCGCTATGGGCGATTTTTCTGTCTTGCGCACACCGCCCACTAATGATCCAAGACTGAGCTGCGGGTTAGGCGAGGAGGGCGTCGACGAACTCGGCTGGGTCGAACGGGGCCAGATCGTCGGCGCCCTCACCCAGCCCGACCAGCTTCACCGGTACGCCGAGCTCGCGCTGCACGGTGACCACGATCCCGCCCTTGGCGGTCCCGTCCAGCTTGGTCAGCACGATCCCGGTCACATCCACGACCTCGCCGAACACTCGGGCCTGCACCATCCCGTTCTGCCCCGTGGTCGCGTCCAGGACCAGCAGCACCTCGTCGACCGGTCCGTGCTTTTCCACCACGCGTTTGACCTTGCCGAGCTCATCCATCAGCCCGGTTTTCGTGTGCAGCCGGCCCGCGGTATCAACCAGCACGACATCCGCGCCCTCGTCGACGCCCTCGCGGACCGCGTCGAATGCCACACTGGCCGGGTCGGCGCCCTCCGGACCACGTACTGTCCGAGCACCGACTCGAGAGCCCCACGTGGCCAGCTGATCGGCCGCCGCGGCCCGGAACGTGTCGGCCGCGCCGAGTACGACCGTGTGCCCGTCGGCGATGAGTACCCGGGCCAGCTTTCCGGTGGTCGTGGTCTTGCCGGTGCCGTTCACACCGACCACGAGCACAACCGACGGCCGGTCGTCCTTGGTGATCCGCAGACTGCGATCCAGGTTCGGATCGACCAGTGCGAGCAGCTCCTCCCTGAGTACCCGCCTGGCCTGGTCGGGCGAGGACAGACCCTCGACCCGGGCCCGGGCACGCAGCCGGTCGACCAGCTCGCCGGTTGGCGCGACACCGAGGTCTGCGCTGAGCAGGACGTCCTCGATCTCCTCCCAGGTGGACTCGTCGAGGGAGTCGCGGGACAGCAGCGTGAGTAGGCCGTGTCCGAGTGCCGAGTTCGACCTGGCCAGCCGGGACCGAAGCCGGACCAGCCGGCCGGCGGCCGGTTCTGGCCGTTCCACGGTCGGTACCGCCGGCTCCGGGCGCTCCCGGGTCGGTGTCACCGGCTCGGCCCGGGCCTCGGGCTCCACGACCACCGTCGGCTCGGTTGCCACCCCGGGCTCCACCACAACACTCGGCGCCGGTGGCGCACTCGGCGGTGGCAGCCGCCGCCGGCGCCGAGTGCCGGCCACCAGACCAACGGTGACCAGCAGGATCGCCGCAACGATCAGCACCAACATCCAGATTTCCATAGCGCGCTCAGTCTTCCAGATCGGCTCGCCCGGCACGCAGCGCACCGAATTGGCGGGTAGCCGAGCGCACCGCGCCAACGGTCACGTTCAGTAGGCTGACCCGGCAATCTCGGAGAAGGCTGACACATGGGGATCTTCACACTGGTCACCGCCGCTGAGCCGGATGCGCAGCTCGGTGCTCCGGGTGAGGTCGCCGTCCGCCCTGAGGAGACGGTGAAAACCCTGGTGACGGCCGCACTTAAGCGCGGCCGGGTGCGGTTCAACTGGCTCGATCCGTGGACCGTCGACCTAGTCCTGCGCGGCCGGCCACTGCAGGCCGACGTCACCGAGCTGGTCCGGTCCTGGCGGCTAGCGCCGGCGACCCGGCGGGACACCGTGATCGAGCACTGGGTGGAGGCGACTCTGGCGTATCCGGCGTGGGAATCCCGCCGGACCGAACTGGCCCAGCGGTTCGAGTCGGCCAAGGAGCGGCTGCTGATCCGATTACAGCCGTCCGGCGTGGCCGATGAGGAGCACGCGCTGGTCCGCAGCTACGCGGCCGGGATCGAGGCGGCCGTGTTCTTCGACGTGGACCGCCCGTCCAACGGGTTGAGCCGGACGTCCAGCGGGTTGCGCTGGACCGACATCGGCCGCTGGTCGGCCGAGCACGTCGACGACGTCGAGGTGCTGGCTCAGGCCCGGGCGAACACCCGCAAGGTGATCGAGCCATGGCATGTCGGGGTACAGGAGCTGGCCGGCGGCTCGCGGGTCTCGCTGGTGGTGGCGGAATCCAGTCGCGGCGCGTCGCCGGCACTGTTCGTGGAGGACCTGCTTCCCGCGCCGGCCCCGAACGGGGTGCTGGTCTCCGTGCCGCAGCACGACACGACCATGATCCATCTGATCAGCGACCGGCAGCAGACCGCCGAGGCCGTGCCGTGGATGGTGGCCAGGACCGCCCAGATGTTCGGGCGGCTGCCGCACCCGGTCAGCCCGGACGTGTACTGGTGGCGCGACGACTCGCTCAGCCTGCTGGACGTGGATCGCACCAGCCCGGAGTGGCAGATCATGCCGGATGAGGAGTTCCGGTCCATGTTCGCCGAGCTGCCAGCGTCGGATGCCGAGCCTGCCACGACCGGGGCGAGGGCGACGACCCGTCGAGCGCCGAGCGGATCGACCCAGGACGGCGACGGCGCGGACGACGAGGGCGAGTACGACGACGAGGTGCTGACCTGACCTGATCGGCCGGTGGCTACGCCAGCCCGAGCGTCGCAGCGAGCTCCGGCAGCATATCGGTGCCGGTGTACAGCAGCGCGGTCATGCCGACCGTCTCGGCCCCGGCCACGTTCGCCGGGGTGTCGTCTACGAACAGGCATCGCTCCGGCTTCGCACCGCCAACCTCGGCGGCATGCAGGTAGATCTGTGGGTCCGGCTTCACCGCACCGATTCGGGACGAGTTCACTATCGCGTCGACGGCCTCGTCCAGGCCGAGCGCGGCCAGGTCCCGGTCCAGCCGGGAGGTCGCGTTGGTAACCATGACCGTCCTGATCCCGGCTGACCTGGCCCGCTCGACCACGGCGACCGCGGCCGGCTCCACCCGGCCGATCGGCGCGGACCAGTCCGCCACCGCCGCGGCCGCCCGCTCGATCCCGTACTCGCCAGCCAGGACCCTCGCCACCGACAGCCGCCACTCGTCGTCGCTGATCTGGCCGAGTACCGGTGGCAGCAGGAGATCGGCCTGGAAGGCCGCCGCGTGGAGCGCGCCGGGTTCCAGACCGTGCCGCTGCTCGATGGACGGCAGCAGGTCCGGATCCCAGATCCGCAGTACGCCGTCGAGATCGCACAGAAACGCATCGAACGGTCGGGACTCACCGGCCGGCGCTGCCCCACTGGTACGGCCGGTCACGTCCTGGCCCGGTCGACCGGGCCCGCGGGCGCCGGGATCGTTCGGCCACCGAACGGCGGGACAGCCCGGGTCGGTTCGTCGCGCAACCGCTGGCTGATCACTGCGGTCACTCCATCGCCACGCATCGAAGCGCCGTACAGCGCGTCCGCGATCTCCATCGTCCGCTTCTGGTGCGTGA
>DATAFN010000209.1:0-7196 GCA_036257435.1 Actinomycetes bacterium | reverse complement strand
CCACGCACCGAGTTCGGCAAGGGCGCAGCTCGCCGCACCCGCCGGGCCGGCAAGGTGCCGGCCGTCCTGTACGGGCACGGTGCGGCCCCGCGCCACATCGCGCTGCCCGGTCACGAGCTCATGCTCGCGCTCAAGTCCCCGAACGTCCTGCTCAACCTCGCGATTGACGGGAAGAGCCAGCTCGCCCTACCCAAGGACGTGCAGCGCCACCCGGTGCGTCGCCATCTCGAGCACGTGGACCTGATCCTGGTCCGCCGCGGCGAGAAGGTCAGGGTCGAGGTGCCGGTGCATGTCGTCGGCGAGGTAGCTCCGGGCGGCTTGCTCGCGCACGCGCTCACCGCGATCCCGGTCGAGGCCGAGGCCACTGCCATCCCGCCGCAGTTCGACGTGGACGTCGAGGGTCTGGAGGTCGGCGCGGTGATCCACGCCAGCGACATCCAGCTCCCAGCCGGCGTGACCCTGCTCACCGAGCCCGAGCACTCGGTGGTGCACGTCATGCCGGCGCCGACTGCCGAGCAGATGGAGGCCGAGGGCGCCGGCGAGGTGGCCGAGGCTCCAGCGGCGGAGGCCGAGGAGGAGGAAGTGGCCGAGGGCGAGAAGCCGGAGGTTGTCGAGGGCGCCCAGGGCGAGCAGGGCGAGTCCGCACCAGCCCCGGCCGAGAACGCCTAGCGGCCGACTGTTCCATCGCTGGTACCGACCGGGCCCGGAGGGACCCATGGCAGATGACGTCTGGCTCGTCGTCGGCCTGGGTAACCCGGGCCCGGAGTACGAGTCGACCCGGCACAACGCCGGGCAGCTGGTAGCCGACATCCTGGCCGACCGGATGGGCGGCGCGTTCAAGGCGCACCGGACCCACTCGATGGTCGTCGAGGGCCAGTTGCTCGGCCACCGGACCGTGCTCGCCAAGCCGCGTTCATACATGAACCTCTCCGGTGGCGTAGTGAACCGGCTACGCGAGTACTACAAGATCGACCTCGACCGGATCGTGGTCGTCCACGACGAGCTGGACATCCCGTTCGGCACGCTCCGACTCAAGCTGGGTGGCGGTGACAACGGTCACAACGGCCTGAAATCCGTGACCAAGGCCTTGGGCTCGCCGGACTACCTGCGAGTCAGGATCGGGATCGGGCGGCCACCCGGGATGCTCGCGCCGGCCGTGTTCGTGCTGCGTGACTTCAGCCCGGCCGAGCGAAAGGAGGTCGGGCTGCACCTGGAGCGGGCCGCGGACGCGGTCGAGACACTGCTGAGCGAGGGCCTCGAGCGAGCGCAGAACGCCTACCACACCTGACCGGCGGTCAGGTCGTCGCGAGCGCGGTGGTCGGATCCAACCGTGCGGCCCGGACCGCCGGGTACATGCCGGCCAGCACGCCGATGAGCAACGTGGCGAGCAGGCCGCCCCCGACCGCGGCCGGCGGCACGACGGTTATCCAACCGCGACCGGTTGCGTACACCGCGGTGACTAGAGCGCCCAGCAGCACTCCCGCGACCGCACCGAGCCCGGACAGCAACAGCGACTCGGCCAGGAACTGGCCGCGGATCTGGCCGCGGGTCGCGCCGAGCGCTCGACGCAGACCGATCTCGCTGCGCCGCTCGAGCACCGCGATGACCATCGTGTTCGCCACGCCGACACCACCGACCAGCAGCGCGACCCCACCGAGGCCCAGCAGCAGCGCGGTCAGCGTCTCGTCCACCGCATTGCGAGCCGCCAGCGCGTCGGACGGCCGGCCGACCTCCACCTCGTCCGGATGCTCCGGATTGATCGCCGCGGCCAGCACCGCCCGTACCTCGTCGACGGCGGCATCGGTGGACCGCTCGTAGATCGTGGTCGGGTTGCCGTCGAAGCCGAGCCGGTCCGTGGCGACCGGCCAGCCGACCAGTGCGGACGAGTCGAGTTCGGGCGCGAGCGGGACCCGGTCGAGGATCCCGACCACCGCAAACAGCTGACCACCCAGCCGGATCAGCCGGTCCGGCGCGGCGGCGCCGATGCCCAACCGCTCCGCCGCCTTGTGACCCAGCACGACCGCCGGGTAGCCGGCCTTGGCTTGATCCAGCCAGGCGCCGCTGGCCACGGTCGCCCCGACGGTGTCGAGCAGCTCGATGGTGGCCGCCCTGGTAGCGATGGCGTTGGTCTTCTCCGGCGGTATCCGGTCCGATCGGTAGACCTTCGCGTCCGAGACGTCGCCGGTCGCGGACACGTCGAGCACCCCGGGCACCCGGGCAGCCATCCCGACCGCCTCGGTCGGCAGCTGCGCGTCCTGACCGAAGAAGCTCTGGCCCGGACCGGCACGCAGCAGGTTGGTGCCCAGCGCGTCCAGCCGCTCGTTCACCTCGGCGCGGCTGGACGTGGAGATACCGAGCACCGAGACCATCGCCGCGATCCCGATCGCGATGCCGAGCGCGGACAGGAACACCCGGGCGGGCCGGGTGCGCAACCCGGCGCCGCCCACTCGCAGCAGGTCGCGCGCCGATAGCCGGGCCGGGCGGAGCGTCATACCAGCACCGTCCGGGCAGAGTCGTCCACAACCTGACCGTCGCGCAGGCCGACCTGGCGGGCGAGCCTGCCGGCCAGGTCGCGATCATGAGTGATGACCACGATCGTGGTGCCGGTGCGGTTGAGATCCCAGAGCAGCGCGAGCACCTCCTCGCCGGAATGGCTGTCCAGGTTGCCGGTCGGCTCGTCAGCCAGCAGCAGCGCGGGCTCGCCGACGACCGCCCTCGCGACCGCCACCCGCTGCTGCTCGCCGCCCGACAGCTGGTGCGGTTCGTGATCGAGCCGGTGGCCCATCCCGACCCGGTCCAGCACCGCGGCAGCCCGGGCGCGCCGTTCCCGCAGCGGCACCCCCGCGTACAGCAACCCGTCCGCGACGTTGTCCAGGGCCGACGTGCCGGCGGCCAGGAAGAACTGCTGGAACACGAATCCGATCCGGCGCGCTCGCAGCGCGGACAGCTCACGGTCGGAGAGCTCGGCCACCGCTTGCCCGTCGAACCGCATCCGTCCGCCGCTCGGCCGATCGAGCGTGCCCATCAGGTGCAGCAGCGTGGACTTGCCGGAGCCCGAGGGTCCGACGATGGCGACCAGCTCACCGTATTCGATAACCAGCGACACGTGTTGCAGCGCCACCACCGGGGGGCTGCCCGGGTAGATCCGGGAGACCTCGGCGAGCTCGACGACCGCGGCACTCATGCCGCCGGCACCTCCACCAGCGTGCCCTCATCCAGCCTTGCGCCGCTGATCTCAACCCGGCCGCCGGCATACGCACCGGTCTGTACCGGGACGTCATGCGCGACCCCGCCGGAAACGACCCGGACGCCGTAGCCGCCGTCGCCGAGCGGGATCAACGCGGCGACCGGCACGGTGAGCACGTCCTCGTGCCGCTCGCTCTCGAAGTTCACCGATACCGGCGCCTCGTCGAAAGGCCCGGCCGAGGCCCCATCGGCCAGCGTCACGATCACCTGGATGGTGGCCGTGTCGTCGGTCGAGCCGCCCGGCTGCTCGGTCGAGCTGTCCGAGCTCGACTCGGCGACCGTGCCGATGTTGGCGATCCGGCCGTCCAGCACGGTGCCGTCCGGCAGCTCCACCGTCACCGCGGCACCCTTGTCCGCCAGCGTCCGGTCGGTCACGTCCAGATCGACGGTGACCAGCTGGTCGGTGCCCGTCACCTGCAGCACCGGGCCGCCCGGTACCACCGCGGCGCCGAGGTCGAGCTCGCGGCCGGCGATCCGGACGGCGCCGAGCGCGAACACCACCTGGGTCGGGTCGACCGCTCCGGTCTCCGGCAGGCCGCGGTTGGACTGCCAGTCGCGGACCGCGGTCGCGGTCGCAGCACTGAACTCCTCGTCGACGGTGAAGCCGGTGTAGCCGAGCGCGCGCAGATTCTGCTCGAGCTGCTCGACGTCCAGCCCTTCGGCGCCCTCGGACAACGTGCGGTACATGGGCACGGCGCCGTACATGAGCGTGACCGGGCGCTGGTCGACCTCGAACAGGGTATGGCCGCGACCGATCCGGCGACCGGCGGCCGGCAGCCAGGTCACGGTGCCGGCCGACCGGCCGACCAGCGCGCTCGCGTCGCCGTAGCCGAGTGTGCCGGCCACGGCGGCGGTCTCGACCAGATCCTGCCTGATGACCTCGGCGGTGGCGGTGGCCGGCAATCCACCGGTGGCGGCGGCGCCGCGGCCGCCGAAGTCGAAGCCGGCCATTGCCAGCCCACCGGCGATCGCGATCGCCACCGCGCCCACGGCCGCCGTGGCTACCAGGAGCGGGCGCCGCCGGTGACCGGGACGCCTCGGTGGCCGGCGTCCCTCGGGTGGCGCGCCCGGCGCGCTCGAATCACCAGCCGGCTCGGCGCCGGCGCGGGTGAGCTCTGCGGTCACGTGCCCTCGCCGCCTTGCAGGAACTCGCGCAGGATCGGATCGCAGGCCTCGCCCGCAGCCCGCAGTGTCTCGCGCGGCACGTCGGAGCCATCGATCATGAAGCCGCCGCCACCGTTCTCATCCGGATCGGGCACGTCGACGCCGTGCTCGCGCATGCATTCGGCGAACCGCAGCTGAGCGTCCTGGAAGGCCGGATCGTTGCGGAGCTCGTCCAGGTTGCCGCCGCCAAGCGGCGCGAGCTCCTGGCATGCCTCCATCGCCTCGCGGATGTTCTGGTCCGGGCCATTGCCCGACCCGCCGCCGAACGGGATCGCGAACCGGCCCTCCGAGTCCGGATCGGGCACGTCCAGGCCGTGCTGGCGCAGGCATTCGGTGAACTTCAGCATCCGCTCCTGCCGGTCCGTGTCTGCCGGGCTGGTCGAACCGGAGCCGCTGGTCGAGCCGGCCGCGTCGCTCCCGCACCCGGCCAGGCCGGCGAGCAAGAGCGGCAACGCCGCCACAATTGCGATCTTCGCGGGTCGCATGTCAGGTCTCCCTCCGGCCACCGGTCGACTGCCCGCGGCCGTATCGGATTCCAGCGGGCCGGCGGTATGGCCGGCGTAAGCGCGATCGCTTATCCCGGCCTTACCGGCCGGCTTGTCACAATGAACGGGCCAGGCCTGGCCCAACACCGGTGCGGGATGCACGGAGGGTGGCGCGGTGCGCGTTCTCATCGCCGAGGACGAGCGGATGCTCGCCGACACGATCGCGATCGGGCTGCGCCGGGAGGCGATGGCAGTAGACGTCGTGTACGACGGCGAATCGGCGCTGGAACGGCTCGACCTCAACGCCTACGACGTGCTCGTACTGGATCGCGACCTGCCGGTCCGGCACGGCGACGAGGTGTGCCGGGAGGTGGCCCGGCGCGGCGCCGACGTCCGGGTGCTGATGTTGACCGCGGCAGTCGACGTGCCCGACCGGGTGGCCGGGCTGGGTCTTGGTGCCGATGACTACCTGACCAAACCGTTCGCGTTCGCCGAGCTGGTGGCCCGGCTCAGGGCGCTGAGCCGGCGGTCCCGGCCACCCACGCCGCCGGTGCTGATCCGGGCCGGCATCACCGTCGACCCGGCCCGGCGGCAGGCCTACCGAGACGGCCGCTACCTGGCCCTGTCGAACAAGGAGTTCGCGGTGCTCGAAGAGCTGCTGCGTGCCGACGGCGCGGTGGTCAGCGCCGAGACCCTGCTCGAGCGCGCCTGGGATGAGAACATCGACCCGTTCACCAATGTCGTCCGGGTCACCGTGATGACGCTGCGGCGCAAGCTCGGCGAGCCGGGCGTGGTGTTCACGGTGCCGGGAGCGGGGTACCGGATCCCGTGAGCACTGTGCCCGCACCGCGCCGGTGGCCGCGCTGGCCGGACTGGCCGCGCCCGACCGTGCGGGTGAAGCTGACCGCACTGTACGGCGGCATGTTCTTCCTGGCCGGGCTCGTCCTGGTGGCGCTGACCTACCTGCTCATGCAGGCCAGCCTCGACCGGCGGCCCGGGATCGGGGCGCAGATCCAGGTGCCGAGCCCGACCGCATTGCCCGGCGGCGGGCTGCCGCTCGGCCAGACGTTCCTGCGCTCCGCCGACGGTGAGACGGTGAGCCCGGCCGAGCTGTTCGAGCGGATCAGGCAGGCGGAGCTGGCGGAGCGCCGGAACACGCTCAACGACCTGCTGACCTGGTCGCTGCTGGCGCTCGGATTGGTCGGGGTGGGCGCGACCGGATTTGGCTGGCTGATGGCCGGCCGGGTGCTGCGCCCGGTGCACGAGATCACCGCGACCGCTCGCCGGGTCGCCGACCGCAGCCTGCACGAACGGATCGACCTGCAGGGCCCGCAGGACGAGCTCAAGGAGCTGGCCGATACGTTCGACGCGATGTTGGCCAGGCTCGACTCCGCGTTCGCCGGTCAGCGCCGGTTCGTCGCCGACGCCTCGCACGAGCTGCGCACCCCGCTCGCGGTGAACCGGGCACTGCTCGAAGTGGCGCTGGCCGATCCGGATGCGTCCGACGATCTGCGCCGGCTGGCTACGAACCTGCTGACCACGACTGAGCGCAACGAGCAGCTGATCGAGGGCCTGCTACTGCTGGCGCAGAGCGGTAACGAGCTGACCGAACGCCGCCCGGTCGACCTGGACGAGATCGCCCGGCACGTGCTCGCGCTGGTGGAGCACGAGGCCACCGAGGCCGGAATCGCGCTGCGTGCGGCGTTGGATCCGATGCCGGCCAGCGGTGACCCGATCCTGCTCGAGCGGGTCGTACTCAACCTGGTCCAGAACGGAATCCGGCACAACGAGCCGGGTGGCTGGGTGTCGGTGACCACCGGAGCGAACGGGCTGGTCGTCGGCAACACCGGGCCGGTGGTTCCCGGATACGAGGTGGACTCGCTGTTCGAGCCGTTCCGCCGGCTTCCGCCGCAGCGGGCCGGCGAGCAGCGCGGGATCGGCCTCGGGCTGTCGATCGTGCGCTCGATCGTGATCGCGCACTGCGGCTCGGCGACCATCGCCCCGCGCCCGGGCGGCGGCCTGGTCGTCACGGTGCGCCTGGAGGCCACGTAGGGTCGGCGTATGGACGACCACGCCCTGGCCCACCGGCTGGCAGACCGGGCCGGCACCCGGCTACTGGCGCTGCGCGAGCGCCCGGACGTGCTCGACGTCGGCGCCGCGGGGGATCGCAGCTCGCACGAGTACATCGCCGCTCAGCTCGCCACGGCCAGGCCGGACGACGCGGTGCTGTCCGAGGAGGCTGCCGACGACCGGGCCCGGCTCGCCGCCGATCGGGTCTGGATCGTGGATCCGCTGGATGGC
>DATAFN010000196.1:0-6717 GCA_036257435.1 Actinomycetes bacterium | reverse complement strand
GAGCTGGGTTCCCGACGGTGACCGCGAGTCCGATCGAGCGCAGCCCGGCCTTGGACGCAAGCCACAGTGTTCGCCGCAACAGCGCAGTACCGGTGCCCGCATATCGCGGCTCGGGGTCCCGGAACACCTCGCTGATCCAGGGACCCTCGTCGGGCCAGTCGTTGACCAGGCATACGGCTACCGCTCGACCAGGTGCGGCCGAGTCCAGCACGCACCCGCTGACCGGCAGCAGCGGGCCGAGTATTGCTCCGCTCAGCAGCGGCGCGAAGTCGACCTCGAAGTCGGCCCGAGTGTTCCCCTTCGGCGCGTCAGGATGGCCCGGCGGGTAGGCGCGGATCCAGGTGGCGAACAGCCGCTCCGGGTCGGGATCCACCCCGGCGTAGCTCAGCTCGGCGGGCAGCGGCGGCGCGGCCCACTGCGCCGGCACCGGCTCGACCGTCAGGTCGTACCTCATCGTCACCGCATGCCTGCGGCGTTTGGCGCCAGCACTGATCAGCGCCGTCACCAGCTCGTCGTCGCCGTCGACGATCCAGCCGGGCAACTCGCGCATGACGGCCGGCACCACCTCGTCGAGCTGCACCCCGGGCGAGATCCTCGGTTCGGTCACCCACGGCTGGGCTCCGGTGGTGACGGGAACGAAGCTCAGCACCTCCCGACCGGCGAGATCGGTGAGCACGGACCGGACGGGTGCGGGTCGGGCGGTCGGCATTCGCCATGCCTACCGCAGCGGCCGCCTCCGGTGCCATCCCAGTGGGTGCTCGCCGGCCATCTCCGCGCCCGAATGAGCGGAACCGGCAGGTGCGCGGATATGCTCCGCCCTCGTGACCGAGAGTGGCGAGCCCATCCAGAGCCGCGCCCACCACAACCCGATGCCCGCGCATCCGCCGGTGGCGAAGCTGCGCGAGCAGGTGGCCGGCGGCGGCGCGAAGAAGTACCACGACGCGAATGCCAGGCGCGGCAAGCTGTTCGCGCGGGAACGGATCGCGTTGCTCGTTGACGACGGCTCGTTCGTCGAGGACGGCCAGCTCGCCAACGTGATGGCCGGTGATCTACCGGCGGACGGGGTAGTGACCGGCACCGCCACGATCGACGGCCGACCGGTCGCGCTGATGGCCAACGATTCCACCGTCAAGGCCGGCTCCTGGGGCGCCCGCACCGTTGAGAAGATCATCCGCATCATCGAGACTGCGTACCGGACCGGGGTGCCGATGGTGTACCTGGTCGACTCGGCCGGCGCGCGGATAACCGACCAGGTCGACCTGTTCCCCGGCCGCCGGGGCGCCGGGCGGATCTTCTGGAACCAGGTGCGGGCGTCCGGCTCGGTCCCGCAGGCATGCGCTCTGTTCGGGCCGAGCGCGGCCGGCGGCGCGTATATCCCGGCGTTCTGTGATGTGGTCGCCATGGTCGAGGGCAACGCATCGATGTACCTCGGCTCGGACCGGATGGTCGAGATGGTGACCGGCGAGAAGACCACGTTGGAGGAGATGGGCGGTGCCCGGGTGCACTGTGCCGAGTCCGGTGTCGGCCACTTCCTGGTCAAGACCGAGCCGGAGGCGCTGGATACGGTGCGCGCCTACCTGTCCTACCTGCCGTCGAACTGGCAGGGCGAACCGCCGCTGGCCGAGCCGGCGCCCGCGGATTCGAAGATCGACCTCGCCGGGCTGGTGCCCGACTCCGAGCGGCGGGCCTTCGACATGCGCCGCTACGTTCGCGGCATCGTCGACGAGGGATCCTTCCTGGAGATCCAGGCGTTGTGGGCGCGCGAACTCACCGTTGGATTCGGCCGCGTGGACGGCCGCGTGGTCGGCGTGGTGGCGAACAACTCGATGTTCAAGGGCGGCGTGCTTTTCGTCGACTCGGCGGACAAGGCCACCCGGTTCATCCAGCTGTGCGACGCGTTCAACGTACCGTTGCTGTTCCTGTCCGACGTCCCCGGATTCATGGTCGGAACCGCGGTCGAGAAGGAGGGCATCATCCGGCACGGCGCCAAGATGATCAGCGCGGTTTCCGAGGCAACGGTGCCGAAGATCTGCGTCGTGGTCCGCAAGGCTTACGGCGCCGGGCTGTATGCGATGGCCGGCCCGGGCTTCGACCCGGATTGCACGCTGGCCCTGCCGACCGCGAAGATCGCGGTAATGGGCGCCGAGGCGGCGGTCAACGCGGTCTACGCGAACAAGATCGCAGCGATCGAGGACGAGGCGGAGCGAGCCGAGTTCGTGGCTGCCAAGCGCACCGAGTACGACGTCGACATCGACATCGTCCGGCTCGCGTCCGAGCTGGTGGTGGACGCGATCGTGGAGCCGGCCGAGCTGCGCGCTGAGCTGGTCCGGCGGTTCCGGCTATACCACGCCAAGGACCGCACGTTCTCCCGCCGCCGGCACGGAGTCACCCCGGTCTAGGTCCAGCACGGTGTCGATCTAGTGCCAGAGTCATCCCAGCTCAGCCCTGGTCAGTCCCAAAGGCGCTGGTCGCGCCGTACTATCGGCGCATGACCCGGGTGCTCCTCGCCGAGGACGATCAAGCGATCGCGGAGCCGCTTGCGCGTGCACTGCGCCGGGAAGGCTACGACGTGGAGGCCCGCAACGACGGGCTGGCCACCCTCGCGCTGGCCAGGATCGACCCGTTCGACCTGCTGATCTTGGATCTGGGCCTGCCCCGAATGGACGGGGTAGAGGTGTGCCGGACGCTGCGGGCCGAGGGAATCGGGCTGCCGATCCTCATGCTCACCGCTCGCGTCGAGGAGGTCGACACGGTCATCAGTCTGGACGCCGGCGCCGACGACTACGTCACCAAGCCGTTCCGGCTGGCCGAGCTGCTGGCCCGCATCCGCGCGCTGCTCCGGCGCGGCAGCATCGACTCGATCCAAGAGGTCCAGGATCTGCGGGTCGATGCCGAGTCCCGGCGCGCCTGGCTCGGCGGTGACGAGCTGCAGCTGACCGCGAAGGAGTTCGACCTGCTACGAGCGCTGGTCCGCAACGCCGGGCGGGTGGTCTCCAGGGACCAGCTCATGCGCGACGTCTGGAATACGACCTGGTGGAACTCCACCAAGACTCTGGACATGCACGTGTCCTGGCTGCGCCGCAAGCTCGGGGACGAGGCGTCCAAGCCGAAATACATCACCACGGTTCGCGGCGTCGGCTTCCGCTTCGAAGTGGGATAGCTCGATGCGGCGCCGGCTAGTCGGATCGACCCTCGCGGTGGTCGGGATCGTGCTCGCACTGTTCGGCGTCCCGCTCGCGATCGGTGCCCAGTACGCGCTCGAGCAGCGGGCCAAGGAAAGCGTCCGGGCGGAGGCCACCCGGATCGCGTCCAGTGTCGACTCGTGGCTGCCAAACCTGTCGGTTACCTCGGCCCGGCTCGAGCAGATCGCCACCGACAACCGCTTTGTGGAGGCGCGCCGACTACCGGTCGGGCGGGCGCCGAACCAGTCCGAGCCGGAGCTCGAGATCTACCACGTTGGCATCCGGCCGCCGGTGGATGATGCGCTGACCGCCAGCGCGGTGACCAACGAGCAGGGCTGGCTGATCACCGTTGAGCAGACCCGATCGGCCTTGGCCGGTGATGTCCTGCAGATGCGGTTCCTCATCACCGGGGCCGCTCTGTTCGCCATGGTGGTGGCCACCGGGCTGACCTTGTTGACGGCGAACCGGCTGGCCGGCCCGATGGTCGATCTAGCCGAGATGGCCGAGCGGATCGGGGTCGGCGACCCACCGGCGCACCGGTCCTACGGTGTCGGCGAGCTCGACCGGATTGCCACAGTGCTCGAGGCCAGCGCGGCCCGGATCTCCCGGATGCTGGCCGCCGAGCGGCACTTCGCCGCGGACGCCTCACACCAGCTGCGGACACCGCTGACCGCGCTGTCGATGCGACTCGAGGAGATCGTCGAGACCGACGACCTGGATGTGGTCAAGGAGGAGGCGAGCACCGCGCTGGTACAGGTCGAGCGGCTCACCGACGTGGTCCAGCGGGTGCTTCAGCGTGGCGGGCGGAACGGCCGCACCGGGTCCGAGGGGCGGATGTCGGTCGACCGGGTGGTGCGCCAGCAGGTGCGGGAATGGCGGCTCTCGTTCGAAAGTCAGGGCCGGGCGATTCTGGTCGAGGGCGAACGGGGGCTGGTCGGGCTGGCGTCACCGGCCGGGATCGGTCAGGTGCTGGCGACGCTGCTGGAGAACGCGCTCGTACACGGCGCGGGCACCGTGGTGGTGACCACCACCCGCAACGGCAGCTGGGTCGCGATCAAGGTGGCCGATGGCGGCAAGGGCATTCCGGGCGAGCTGGGCGACCGGGTCTTCGACCGGACCGTCACCGGCGGGTCCGGGACCGGGCTCGGGCTATCGGTCGCCCGCGAGCTGGCCGAGGCGGACGGTGGCCGGCTGGAGCTGATCCAGCACCGCCCGCCGGTCTTCTCGATCTTCCTTACCGCGGCCGAGGAGCTTTCGCCTCAGCCGTGAGCAGGCTGGGGCCTGACCCGTCCTGTTGCGGGGGCAGCACGATCGCGGCGGGCTGGCCGGACACGGCTGCGGGACTGGCCGGTGCCGGCGGCGCCGCGTGGGTACCCGGCGTATCCGGAATCGGCGCGGCCGGCACCGGAGCGACGAACACCCACTTGCGATAGGACCAGAACCGGAACGTGGTCGCCAATGCGGTGCCAATGATGTTGGTGGAGATGTTGTCGGCGAGCAGTGAGGTCATCCCGAGCAGGTAGTGACTGATCCACAACGGAATCACGGTGATGACCATCGCGATGCCGTTGAGCAGGGCGAATACCCCAAACCCGCGAGCCAGCCCGGGGTCTGTCCGGTGCCGGAACGTCCAGTGCCGGTTGCCGAGGAAGGCGACCGCGGTCGCCACGGTCACCGACACCACCTTCGCGGTGATCGTCTTGTCTTCGAGCACCGTCGCCCGCAGCAGGTTGTACAGACCGATATCGATCACGTACGCAAATGCCCCGACGGTGCCGAACTTCATCAGCTCCCGGACCAGGTGGTCGAGCCGATAGTAGGAAGCGAGCAGGAACCGGATGATTCTCTGCCCGCCGCGTACTGTTCGCCGAAAAATCATTGCGGACCAGAGTACCCGGCTTCGGACGGCCCAGACGCCGGCAGCCAACTTGTTACGCTCTCGTGCAGTTGATGTGCGTATGCTGTAACACGACCCAGGCTCAACTCGGAGATCGCGGGAGCTGCCGTGCTGGACTACCGGCTCGATGATGAGCACGAGACCCTCCGCAAGACCGTGGCGGAGTTCGCCCGCGACGTGATCGCGCCGCAGATCGGCGAGTTCTACGAACGCCACGAGTTTCCGGTCGAGATCGTCCGCCAGATGGGCCGGCTCGGGCTGTTCGGGCTGCCTTTTCCCGAGGAGTACGGCGGGATGGGCGGGGACTACCTGGCGCTGTGCCTGGCGATCGAGGAGCTGGCGCGGGTCGACTCCTCGATGGCGATCACGCTGGAGGCGGGCGTCTCGCTCGGCGCGATGCCGATCTACCGCTACGGCACCGAGGAGCAGAAGCAGAAGTGGCTGCCCAAGCTCTGTACCGGTGAGCTGCTCGGCGCGTTCGGGCTGACCGAACCGGGCGCCGGATCGGATGCCGGGTCGACTCGGACCACGGCCCGGCTCGACGGCGACGAGTGGGTGATCAACGGTACCAAGGCGTTCATCACGAACGCGGGCACGGAGATCACTGGGCTGGTCACGGTGGCCGCGGTCACCGGCGAGGGCACGGACGGCGAGAAGGAGATCTCGACCATTATCGTGCCGTCCGGCACGGCCGGGTTCACGGTCGGGAAGTCCTACTCGAAGGTCGGTTGGTGCGCGTCCGACACCAGGGAGCTGGCGTTCGCCGACTGCCGGGTACCGGCCGCAAACCTGGTCGGTGAGCTCGGCCGCGGCTACGCGCAGTTCCTGTCGATCCTGGACGAGGGCCGAATAGCGATCGCCGCGCTGGCCACCGGGCTGGCTGCCGGCTGCCTGGAGGAGTCGTTGCGGTACGCACATGAGCGCCAGGCGTTCGGCCGGCCGATCGGAGCGAACCAGGCGATCCAGTTCAAGCTCGCGGATATGGAGATCCGCGCACACACCGCGCGGCTGACCTGGTACCGCGCGGCCGAGTTGATGGCGCGCGGCGAACCGTTCAAGCGGGAGGCGGCAATCGCGAAGCTGTACAGCTCGGAAGCCGCGGTCGATAACGCGAGGGATGCGACCCAGATCCACGGCGGCTACGGCTTCATGAACGAGTTCCCGGTGGCCCGGATGTGGCGCGACGCGAAGGTGCTCGAGATCGGCGAGGGCACCTCCGAGGTGCAGCGGATGCTGATCGCCCGGGAGCTCGGGCTGTAGCGCTCCCGGTTGGGCGGGGGATTAGGGTTCCCAGCTGTGAGCTTTCCGGCGGTGGCGCTGATCGGCGGCGGGCAGTTGGCGCGAATGCTGCAGCAGGCCGCGATCCCGCTGGGCGTCCGGCTCCAGCTGCTGGCCGACCGTAGCGACGACTCCGCGGCACAGGTGATGCGCGACGTCCGGGTGGGTGACTACCGCGACTTGGCCACGCTCCAAGCGGTGGTGGCGGACTGCGCCGTGGTGACCTTCGATCATGAGCACGTGCCGACCGATCATCTACGCGCGCTTGCGGATGCCGGGGTTGCCGTCCGGCCGGGTCCGGATGCGCTCCTGCACGCTCAGGACAAGCTGGCGATGCGGGAGCGGCTGACCGCGGCCGGG
>DATAFN010000177.1:0-2495 GCA_036257435.1 Actinomycetes bacterium | reverse complement strand
GAACCGGACCAGCGCGTCCAGCGCCTCGCCCAGCACCCGATCCGGGGTCAGCGCTACCACGGGCTGCGACATGATCTCCGCAACCGAGCGGTTGGCGAGGTTTGCCGGGGCCGGCGCCGCGTTCTGGTCCAGATCCTGCGGCGGGTGCCGATCCCGGCTAGGCAGGGCGTTCATGGCCTCCTCCTGGCAGCGCGGGGCTCGTGCGGCCGGACTATTCGGGTGCGGCGCGCCGTCCCGGCATGTGTCTGGCCGGCGAGTCGAGCACGTGGAACCGCCGCCCACTGATCATCTCGGGCTCGATCCGGACGATTCGTGGCTTCGGCGCGGCATGCCACGGGAAAAGCGGGAGATCCAGCGCGTCCAGGACCTCGTAGAGCTTCTTCACCTCGCGCGCGATGCCCTTGACCACGACGCTCCACGCCTCGCCGGTGGCCGGGTCGTACCCGTCCACCTCGAACGCGACCGGATGGTCGACGGCCGCGGCGAGCTTGGTGCCTGCCGCGGTGCGGAAGACGACGCTGCCGTGATCGACGAGGAAGTTCACCGGGAAGATATCCGGGTGTGGATGATCGTTCGTTACCACGGCCAGCCGGCCGACCACCGCCTCGCGCATCAGCCCCCACGACTCCGACACGCTGAGCTTGACGATGGCATCCTTCGGATCTGTCATGCGCCCAGCGTGCTCCGTGGCGGTGCTGGCGGGAAGAGCCAAACGTCCCGTCGGGCAAACTCGGTCGGGTGACCAAAGACCCTCCCCTCGATCGCCGGATTCAGGTTGGCTTGAGAAGAGGACAGGCGTTGCGCCGAGCCCGGCATGTGCCGTGCTCGCCGACCAGGAGGCTTGCGATGCGACAGCTGACGGTGCGAGACGTAATGACCGAGGACGTGCTGGTGGTCCGCCAGACGACTCCGTTCAAGGAGGTGGCGCGGGTGCTGGCCAACCGCGGCATCAGTGCGCTACCGGTACTGGACGAGAACGACCGGCTGGCCGGCGTGGTCTCCGAGGCCGACCTGCTCTACAAGGAGGAGTACGGCAGTGAGGAGGCGCGCTTCCGGTTGCTCGCGTCACCGGACGAGCGCGCGGCGCGCAGCAAGGCGACCGCCGATGTGGCCGGCCAGCTGATGACCAGCCCGGCCGTCACGATCGGCCCGGACGCGACCCTGGTCGAGGCCGCCAAGGTGATGGACAGCCGCAAGGTGAAACGCCTCCCGGTTGTCGACACCGATGGCCGGCTGATCGGCATCGTGAGCCGAGCCGACCTGCTAAAGACGTTCCTGCGTTCCGATGACGAGATCCGCATCGAGGTGATCCGCGATGTGTTCATGCGGGTGCTCTGGGCCGACCCCGAGAAGTTCGACGTTACCGTCGACGACGGTGTGGTCACCCTGTCCGGCGAGATCGAGCTGCGTAGCAGCACGGAGATCGCGGTCCGGTTGACCCGCAAGATCGACGGTGTGGTCGACGTCATTGACAACCTCAGCTATCGGATCGACGACCACGATCGGCTCGCGTCGCTCCGGTTCTAAGAGGTCCAGAGACGGTGGATCATGAAGCCTGTTGTGGTCGGGATCGACGGCGGCGCCCACGGAATGCTTGCGCTTGACTGGGCGGCGGCCGAGGCCGTGATGCGGAAGGCGCCGCTGCACATCGTGTACGGCCGCAGCCTGCACTCCGTGGTGCCGTCGCCGCGGATGGCCGGTGCACCGGAGCCGTATGCGCCGGATGACTGGGCGGCCACCGGCGACCGCGAACTGGCCGCAGCCACCGACCGGGCCAGCGAGGTCGCACCCGGGATCGAGATCTCGGTGCAGCGGGAGCCGGTGGATCCCGGACAGCTGCTGGTCGACCTGAGCGAGTCGGCCCAGCTGGTCGTCGTCGGCTCGCGTGGGCTTGGTGGCTTCGCCGGCTTGCTGCTCGGCTCGGTCAGCCTGTACGTGGCCGGCCGTGCCCGGTCACCAGTCGTGGTGGTGCGAGCCGAGCCCGGCTCGCTGCGCGGGCCCGAGCAACCGCCGGAGATCCTGCTCGGCGTCGACGGGCACTCGCCGGCGATGTCCGCGATCGAGTTCGCGTTCGCCGAGGCGTCTCGCCGCGGGATCCGGCTACGGGCGCTGCATGCCTGGACGTCTCCCCTGCCCGCCGGGCTGGCCGAACTGGCGCGCAGCGACGTGCCACCCGATGCGGCCGCCCGGCAGCAGGCGCGGCTCCTGGCCGAGGCGCTGGCCGGCTGGCAGGAGACGTATCCAGATGTCCGCGTGCATGCCGACACCAGGCAGGACAGTCCGGGCCGGATCCTGACTGCGCTGTCCGGTCAGGCCGAGCTCCTAGTGGTCGGAGCGCATCACCGGATCCACCGGATCGGCCTGACGCTTGGCGTGGTGAACCACGCGGTCCTCCATCACGCGTTGTGCCCGGTCGCGCTGGTGCCGGACGGCGGGTGACGGTCGCCGCCGCTATCGCCGGCGCCGGGCTTACCGCCGGCGAGGTGGCGGAGCGG
>DATAFN010000173.1:0-4009 GCA_036257435.1 Actinomycetes bacterium | reverse complement strand
CGCCGACGTCGATGGAACCACCGCTCGTGACTTCAACGTGGTCGTCAGGGTCGACGTACAGATCGCCCGTAACCTCGAGCTGACCACCGCTGACATTCAGTTCACCGACGACCTCGAGGTCGCCGTCAACATGCAGGACGCCGGTGTCACTGATGGTGAGTGGATCTGTGGGCGGGCAAACGGCGCGGGTCGCCGGCTGCGTGACCGGAGCGTCAACCAAACACACTGGCAGTGGGAGTCCTGGCGGCGGCCGGGGCGGGTCGTAGGTCGCGAACTGGTCCACGTAGTCGTGCGGAGCCGGCAGGGTCGCGTTGTTGACGCCCGTGTTCGCGCAGCCTGCGGGCGCCAAGTCGTCGCAGTTGTAGCGATCCCGCCAGGGCGCCTCGGTGACCGGATCGGACCGCTGCTCCGGGGTCGGGCACAACGGGGTGCAGCCGGGATAGCTGGGACTGTCCTCGAGCGTGTAGATATGCCCGGGCGCGCCGCCGGAGGTGCCGAGTGCGTCAATGGTGCCGCCGTTGGCGAGCGAGACCGCGGTGCCGGGCGCGCATCCGGTCCCGGTTCCATCGGAGTCGACCGAGATCTCACCGGGGTTCAGGTCGCCGACGGCCGGGTGCACGGTCAGTGTCGCGTTGTCCACCCGCAGCGCGTTGCACGCGGTGGGTTCGAGCGCGATCAGCGGTGAAATCGAGCCACCCCGGCCGCCCTCCTCGGCCAGCCCGACGCTGTGTGATTGAGTCGTGACGTCCGACCAGCCCCAGATCACGGCGAACGCGAGCTGCCTGTTCTGGGTGATCTGGACCGCGATCCGCTGGCACAGGTCGCCGTCCCGGCCGGAGGTTGGTTGGCTCACCAGCGAGCCGGGGGAGCGCTCCCGGTCGGGGTCGGTCAGCAGCGGGTCACCATCGTGGATCGGCCAACTCACTGCGATCGTGCGCCCTTCGACGCTCTCAGTGGCGGTCGCGGTAGTGGAGGCATCGCTACAGGTAACCGGGCCGCCGAACGTCGCCGCGCAGTTGTCCGCACCGGTGGCGGTGCCAAGGCTAGCCTCCGCATAGCGCATTGCCTGCTCACACGCCTTGGCCGGGCTGTTTCCGCCGCGGCCGAGCGCGGCCGAACCGGCGACGGCCGCCGCGTCCGCCGCGGCCCGGTTGGCCCGGCGGTCCATCCGCAGCATGCCCAGGTCGATGACCAGCGCGGTGATGCCGATGAAGAGGACGACCAGCACGGCGTAGAGAACTGCATACGCTCCACGGTCGTCCGATCCTTGGTTCGCCCCGCTTGGCCGACACATCTCAGCTCCGCTCGTACGGAATGGAGCTGCGGGTGTTCAGATCCCACGTGGTGCTGACGAGGATCGCGTTGAACTGTGCGTCGCGGTGGATCCGTACCTGAACCCGGTCGTCGGGTCGGTCGCCGTCGTCGAAGCATTGAGTGGCAGTGACCCCGTCCGGTTCGTCGCCGACCCGGCCGAACGTGAGGGCGACCGAGTCGACTCCGGCCAGGCCGCTGCCGGCGACGAACGCGACACAGATGAAGCCGTTATCGGTGTCGAGGTCGCCGAGGCCGGACCAGCCGGCCTCGGCCGCCGCGACGTTGGCCACCATGTCAAGCCACTGCTCCGGAGACTTCTCACCGGGCCCCGGCGAATCGCTGATCGGGTAGGTCGAGCCGAGCCGGGCGGCGTCCCTCGCGCCCTGGGTTAACGCGATGTTGTGCCAGAACGCGAGACCGGCGCTGAGCATCCCGAACGTCAGCATCACGAAGATCGGGATGAGCAGCGCGAACTCGACCGCGGCCGCGCCGCGGTCGAGGGTCGACCGGCCTTGCCGAACGGTCGAGGGCATGCACCCCCCAATACGCACACATCGACGTGAGAGCATGCCGACCATATCCCGGGAACGCCCACACGCAGGTACCGACCTTGGCACGTGGGTCGCGAATCCGGAATACGGCGACAGTCCAGGCCAGTATCGGTCGTTCGGAGGATATACGGGCGCTAAGCCACAAATTCGCCGGGATCAGCGGGTCATCGGTAGAGCGCGTCGATCTCCGCCGCGAACTCCTTGGCCACCACGTTGCGCTTGACCTTCAGCGATGGGGTGAGCTGGCCGCCGACCTCGGTGAAGTCCACCGGCAGGATCTGGAACCGCTTGATCGCCTCGGCCTTCGACACCGCCTGGTTCGCCTCGTCAATAGCGGCGCGGATCTCGGCGCGCAGGTCGGGATCCTCGGTCAGCTCGCCGATCGTTGCGTCCGGCGACTTGCCGTGCGAGTCCCGCCAGGCCGGGAAGAACTCGGCGTCGATGGTCACCAGCAGACCGACGTAGGGCCGGCCGTCGCCCACCACTATGCACTGGCTGATCAGCGGGTGGGCCCGGATCCGGTCCTCCAGGACCGCTGGTGCCACGTTCTTGCCGCCCGCGGTGACGATGATCTCTTTCTTCCGGCCGGTGATCCGCAGGTAGCCGTCCTCGTCGAGCTCACCGAGGTCGCCGGTGTGGAACCAGCCGTCCACGATCGCCGCCGCGGTTGCTTCCGGGTTGTTCCGGTAGCCGCGCAGCACGTGCCCACCGCGGACCAGGACCTCGCCGTCCTCGGCGATCCGGATCGAGGTGCCCGGCAGCGGGCGTCCGACCGTGCCGATGCGCGGGCGCTGGTACGGGTTGACCGCCGCGGCCGCGGTGGTCTCGGTGAGCCCCCAGCCCTCGAGCACGTTGAGCCCGATCCCGCGGAAGAAGTGACCGAGGCGGTCGCCCAGCGGGGCGCCGCCGGAGATCGCGTACCGGGCCCGGCCGCCGAGCGCGTCGCGAAGCTTGCCGTAGACGAGCCGGTTGAACAGTGCGTGCCTGGCCTCGAGCAGCGGATCGGGGCGACCCTTGTCGCGGGCCCGCGAGTAGCTGATCGCGGTGCTCACCGCGGCGTCGAAGATCCGGGCCCGGAGGCCACCCTGAGCGTGGGCGCGCGCGGCGGCCGTGTTGTACACCTTCTCGAACACCCTGGGCACGGCCAGGATGAACGTCGGCCGGAACTCGGCCAGATCGCCGGTCAACTGCCTGATGTCCGGTGTGTGCCCGAGTCTGGCCCCGGCCATGATCGCGCCGATTTGCACGATCCGGGCGAACACATGGGCGAGCGGGAGGAACAGCAGCGTGCTGGCCTGCTCGCCCGGACCGCCCACGAACAGGTCGTCCAGCAGCCGTACCGCGTTGCCGAGCTCGAACAGGAAGTTGCCGTGCGTGAGCTCGCAGCCCTTGGGCGCGCCGGTCGTTCCTGAGGTGTAGATGATCGTGGCCAGGCTGTCCGCGTCGAGGGTGGACCGGCGGGCGGTGACGGCATCGTCGGCAACGTCAGCGCCGTCGCCGCTGAGCGTGTGCAGTGCGCCACGATCGAGCTGGTGCACCGCGCGCAGCGCCGGAAGGTCGGCCCGGACCCCGTCGACCAGCGCCGCATGCTCGGCGGTTTCGACGATTGCCAGCACCGCGCCGGCATCCCTGAGCATCCAGCGCACCTGCTCGGCCGACGAAGTCTCGTAGATCGGCACGGTGACCGCACCGGCGCACCAGATCGCGAAGTCCGCGAGTGTCCACTCGTACCGGGTCCGGGACATCAGCGCCACCCGATCACCGGCGCCGACTCCGGCCGCGATCAGCCCCTTGGCCACCGCGACGACCTCGTCGAGGAATTGCTTGGCGGTCACGTCTTGCCAGCCGTCATCGGTTCTGCGGGCGAACGTCACCGCGTTCGGCTGGTCGGCAGCGTGGTCGAAGACCAGGTCGGTGAGATTACGGGCCGGATCGACCTTGGCCAACGCGGGGAGGCTGTACTCACGAATGGCGGCCACCGGCACTCCCAGTGCGCTCAGGCGTTGTGACGATTCCGACCGTAGCCGTCCAGCGGCGCGTCTCCTAGGCTCGCCGGCACGATGCCACCGATCGATGTGATGGACGAGTGCTACATCGCCGCCGATCGCGCCAGGGTTGCCGGCGCGGTGGCCGATCCGTCCTGG
>DATAFN010000193.1:0-3773 GCA_036257435.1 Actinomycetes bacterium | reverse complement strand
AGGCCGTCGTGGACGTGCTCACCCGTAAGGCGGTGGCCGCGTGCCGTGACCTCGGGGTGTCCGATCTGGTGATCGGCGGCGGGGTGGCGGCCAACTCCAGGTTGCGCGCGGTGGCCGAGCAGCGATGCGCAGCGGCCGGGCTCCGGCTGCGGGTACCGCGGCCGGAGCTGTGTACGGACAACGGGGCGATGGTGGCCGCACTCGGGGCCGAGCTGGTCGCTCGGGACCGCCCGGCCTCCGCGCTCGACCTGCCCACTGATCCGTCGCTGCCGGTCACCGAGGTGCTGGTCGGCGCGGTCGCCCGGCGGTAGTCCGGATGGTCGCGCTGTTGCTCGCCGCGAGTTCCGCTCTGATCTGGGGTACCGGCGATTTCTGCGGCGGGAAGGCCACCCAGCGTGCGGCTGCCCTGCCGGTGACGCTGATCTCGCAGTTGCTGGGAGTGCCGGTGCTCGTGGTGTGCGTGCTGCTGACCACCACGACCGCGCCCCGGCCCCCGGATCTGTTCTGGGGCGCGGTGGCCGGGTTCGCCGGCTTCATCGGCATCGTGCTGCTGTACCGCGGGCTAGCGGCCGGGGCGATGGCGATCTTCGCGCCGATTACCGCGGTGACCGCGGCCGTCGTCCCGCTGGGCGTCGGCCTGCTGCTCGACGAGCCGCCCGGCGCGCTGGCGCTGGCCGGCGTCGGCTGCGCGGTGGTGGCGATCGCCTTGATGAGCTTTACCTCACCCGGCAGCGGTGGCCGATCCGGACCGGTGTCGCGCAGCCTGCTCGGGCTGGCGCTTGCCGCCGGTGCCATGTTCGGCGCGTTCTTCGCCGTGCTCGGCAAGACCGGAGGCCCGGACTCCGGGCTATGGCCGCTGGTCGGGGTAAGAGCCGGCTCGATCGGGCTGGGGCTGCTGCTGGTGCTCGGCACCGGCGCGTCGTTGCGGCTGGGCCGCCCGGCGCTGCGCCTGGCCGCGGCCGCGGGCAGTTTCGACATCGTGGCGAACGCGTTGTACGTGCTGGCAGCACAGCGCGGCCTGCTGTCGATCGTGGCGCCGATCGCGGCGCTGTATCCGGCCAGCACCGTGCTGCTCGCGCTCGCCGTGGACCGGGAGCGGATCCGGCCGATCCAGGCCGCCGGGCTTGGCCTGGCCGCTACCGCGCTGGTGCTGGTCGCGACCTGACCTGAGCTGGGCTCCTGGTGTGGCAGGCGAGGAGCGCTAGCCTCAGCATCGTGGACGCGATCCTCGACGTCGACACCGGAGTGGACGACGGCCTGGCGCTGCTGTTCGCGGTGCGCCATCCCGCGCTCCGGTTGCTGGCGGTCACCTGCGCGACGGGCAACGTCGGCGTCGATCAGGTCGTGATCAATACGCTCAAGGTGCTCGACGCGGCCGGAGCGCCGGCCGACCTTCCGGTCGCCGCCGGTGCCACCCGGCCACTGATCGCGGCCGCCGACCTGACCCGCAGCGTGCACGGCATGGACGGGCTCGCCGATCTCGGGCTGCGCAACTCGGGTCGGCTGCCGGTGCCGATGCACGCCGTGGAGCTGATGCGCGAGCTGCTGGAGCAGGCGATCGCACCGGTCACGGTGGTGTGCCTGGCGCCGCTGACGAACCTCGCGCTGTTGTTGCGGCTCTACCCGTCGGTCGCCGCATCGATCGGGCGGGTGGTCTGTGTGGGCGGGTCGGTGTACCGATCCGAGTCGGCCGACTTCAACCTGCGCAGCGACCCGGAGGCGGCCACGATCGTGCTCGGGTTCGGTCTACCCGTCACGATGTACGGCTCGGACGTGTTCTATGACGTCACGATCGACCGCACCGACGCCGCCCAGCTGGTCACTGCGGCCGACGGCGCGGCCGGGCTGGCCGGGTTGCTGGCGGCCCATCAGATTGCCAGGTTCGGCACCGGGCAGGCACCGATCGGAGACGCCGGCGCGGTCATCTCGCTGGTCGCGCCCGAGGGACTTGGCACCACCCGGGACTCGGGTCATGTCGAGATTGCGTCCAGCGTGGACTCGGCGCGCTATCGGGACCTGTTCCTGGACACGCTCATGCCCGCCGAACCGGGCCAGGTGGCCCCGACCGGCCAGTTCGGCACGCCAACCGGCTAGCGCCGGCCGCACGCGCAACCGGCTAGCGCCGGCCGCACGCGCAGGCATCGGGGTCCGCTACCGCTAGCGCGGTCCGGCGGCCAGCGACCAGCCGAATTCGGCGTTCACCCCATGGCTGCCCGAGCGTCCCCGCGCCGCGAATGCCTCATGATCCATCCAGCGCCTCAGCCGGCAAACGGGGTCGCCGCTCGGCGGTCGCTGGCACTCGTGTTGACTGAGTGCTAACGACTCTCCTAAGGTTCGAGATTGGCACTCTCGTATCGAGTGTGCCAACGCGGCAAGCAGGTCTGGCACCCGCGACGACAGCCCGGCACGCCGCCCTAACCACTGCACACCCATATGACATCTCCGGAGGGGGAGGTCAGATCGTGACGACGACCGCCACCAAGGTTGCCATCAAGCCGCTCGAGGACCGCGTTGTGGTCCAGCCATTGGACGCCGAGCAGACCACGGCGTCCGGGCTGGTGATCCCGGACACGGCCAAGGAGAAGCCCCAGGAGGGCCGCGTCCTTGCCATCGGCCCGGGCCGCTGGGACGACGATGGTGAGAAGCGCATCCCGCTGGACGTTCAGGTCGGCGACATCGTGCTGTACAGCAAGTACGGCGGCACTGAGGTCAAGTACAACAACGAGGAGTACCTCGTTCTCTCGGCTCGCGACCTGCTCGCGATCGTCGAGAAGTGATCTCGGGCTAGCACGCGCCACCACAGTGATTGGCACCGCCCCGGCGGCCCGGCCTCCGGGTCCTGGGGCGGTGCGCATTCTGCTCAAGACGTAGAGGGGAATTCACCCACACATGTCGAAAATGCTGGAGTACAGCGAGGACGCCAGGCGCGCGCTCGAGCGCGGCGTCAACGCTCTCGCCGACACCGTGAAGGTGACCATCGGCCCACGTGGCCGCAACGTGGTCATCGACAAGAAGTTCGGCGTGCCGACGATCACCAACGACGGGGTCACCATCGCCCGCGAGATCGAGCTCGAAGACCGCCCGGAGAACCTCGGCGCGCAGCTGGCCAAGGAGGTCGCTACCAAGACCAACGACATCGCCGGCGACGGAACCACTACTGCGACCGTGCTGGCCCAGGCCATGGTCCGTGAGGGCATGCGCAACGTGGCGGCCGGCGCCAACCCGATGGCAATGAAGCGCGGGATCGACAAGGCGGTGGACAAGCTGGCCGCACGGCTGGCCGAGGTCGCCCGCCCGGTCGAGACCAAGGAGTCGATCGCGAGCGTCGGCGCGATCTCCGCGCAGGACGTCTCGATCGGCGAGCTCATCGCCGAGGCGATGGACAAGGTCGGCAAGGACGGCGTGATCACCGTCGAGGAGTCCAACACGATGGGCCTCGAGCTGGAGTTCACCGAGGGCATGCAGTTCGACAAGGGCTACATCTCGCCGTACTTCATCACCGACCAGGAGCGGATGGAGGCGGTGATCGAGGACGCTCTCATCCTGATCCACCAGGGCAAGATCTCCTCAGTGGCCGACCTGCTGCCGCTGCTGGAGAAGGTGGTTCAGGCGGGCAAGCCGCTGCTGGTCGTGGCCGAGGACGTCGAGGGCGAGGCGTTGGCGACCCTGGTGGTCAACAAGATCCGCGGGACCTTCAAGTCGGTCGCCATCAAGGCCCCCGGCTTCGGCGAGCGCCGCAAGGCCATGCTGGCCGACATCGGCATCCTCACCGG
>DATAFN010000154.1:0-11479 GCA_036257435.1 Actinomycetes bacterium | reverse complement strand
GGCCGGTGCCGAGCCTCCCGCCGAGCCGGCCGGTGCCGAGCCTCCCGCCGAGCCGGCCGCCGATCCCGCCGGCACCGAGCCAGGCGGTACGGACGGTGCGCGCGGGGGGCAGCCATGAGCGACGCCATCGAAGTGGCGGTGCGGCTGGCCGGGGTGCTGGCCGCGTTCCTGCTCCTGCCGCTGATCGTCGGGCAGATGGAGCACAAGGCGATGGCCCACATGCAGGCCAGGCTGGGCCCGATGTATGCCGGCGGCTTCCACGGCTGGGCCCAGCTGGTCGCCGACGCGGTCAAGTTCGTGCAGAAGGAGAATGTCGTTCCCGGGGGCGCCGACCGGGTCGTGTTCCAGCTCGCGCCCGCGGTCGCGCTGGTCCCGTACCTGATCGTCCTCATCGTGATCCCGCTCGGCCCCGGCGACCTGGTCGGCCAGTCGCTGGATATCGGGCTCTTCTTCGTCCTCGCCGTGATGAGCGTCGGCGTGCTCGGCACGCTGATGGCGGGTTGGGCGAGTGCGAACAAGTACTCGCTGCTCGGTGGCCTTCGTACCGCGGCCCAGCTGATGGCTTACGAGCTGCCGATGATCCTGGCCGCCTCGTCCGTCGCGATGGCGGCCGGAACGCTCTCGCTGACCGGAATCGTCGAGGAGTGGCGGCCGTCGTGGCTGATCTGGCAGCTCATTGGCGCGGCGGTGTTCTTCGTCGCCGGGCTGGCCGAGCTACAGCGGCCACCGTTCGACATGCCGGTGGCCGACTCAGAGATTATCTTCGGCGCGTACACCGAGTACACCGGGCTGCGGTTCGCGCTGTTCCTGCTCGCCGAGTACGCCGGCATCGTGGTGCTGTCCGCGCTGACGGCGGTGCTCTTCCTCGGCGGCTGGAAGGGTCCGTTCGACGACCAGCTCGGCTGGCTCTGGACGCTGGTCAAGACCATGCTGCTTGCGTTCGTGGTGATCTGGGCCCGGGTCAGCTACCCGCGGTTGCGCGAGGACCAGCTGCAGAAGCTGGCCTGGGCGGGCCTGATCCCACTCGCACTGCTCCAACTCGCGATCACCGGCGTCGTCAGGGTGCTGTAGCCCGCTTCGAATCGCGACTCAGTCACGAATCGACGTCTGACGGTGACACCCGCCACATCGGCGGCACCGGGGCGAGGCATGATAAGCGCGTGCAGATTCCCGGTAGCGGACTTGCCAAGGGCTTGGTCGTCACCTGGCGGCACCTGACCCAGCGCTCGGTGACCCGGCAGTATCCGGACGAGCCGCCCGAGCTGCCGCCGCGCAGCCGCGGGGTGATCGCGCTGCTCGAGGAGAACTGCACGGTCTGCATGCTGTGCGCACGGGAGTGCCCCGACTGGTGCATCTACATCGACTCGCACAAGGAGACCGTGCCGGCCACCGAACCCGGTGCCCGTGACCGGCAGCGTAACGTGCTGGACCGGTTCGCGATCGACTTCTCGCTGTGCATGTACTGCGGCATCTGCATCGAGGTGTGCCCGTTCGACGCGCTGTTCTGGTCGCCCGAGTTCGAGTACGCGGAGCTGGACATCAGGGATCTCACCCACGAGCGGGATCGGCTGCGGGACTGGATGTGGACCGTGCCGCCGCCGCCCGGGCACGACCCCGGTGCCGAGTCGCCGCGCGAGCTCACCGTGGCTATGGCCGCCGCCGAACCACCGCCGCCCGCCGCGTCCTCCGCTCCCGAGGCGCCGGCGCCTCCCGCTAGGTCCCGGGCCGTCGAACAGCCGGCGCCGCCCACCGAACCACCGGCCACCTCGCCACCGCCAACCTCGCCACCGCCAACCTCGCCGCCACCGTCAACCGGCGAGCCGGGGAGCGGCCGGTGACCGGAGTCGAGGTCCTCTTCCTATTGCTCGGGGCGGTTGCGGTTGGCGCCGCCCTGCTCGTGGTCTCCTCCCGGAACCTGGTGCACGCCGCACTCTGGCTCGTGGTGACCCTCGGCGCCCTGGCCGGCTGCTATCTGCTGCTCACCGCCGAGCTGGTCGCTTGGGTACAGGTGCTGATCTACGTCGGTGCCGTGGTCGTGCTGCTGCTGTTCGGGCTGATGCTGACCAGGGCACCGATCGGCTACTCGGCCGAGTTCACCAGCGGCAACCGGTGGGTTGCCGCGGGCGTGGCCGGGGCGACCGCCGGCGTGCTTGTCACGGTGGTCGGCCAGGCGTTCGGGGACGCGTACGTCGATGTGCAGGCCGGCGTGGCCGGCTCGTCCGGGGCGATGGGTAGCGCGATCTTCCGCTACTGGGTGCTCCCGTTCGAGGCGCTGTCCGTGCTGCTGCTCGCTGCGCTCGTCGGCGCGATCGTGCTCTCCCGTGGTGGCACCGCCGGCACCGGACCCGACGGCGCCGACTCCGGCGAGGCGGGCGCAGACCCGTCCGACCGGGCCACGGCGGTCGCTCGGGAGGGCGAGCGCTGATGCGGCTGGCCTACCCGCTCCTGGTGTCTGCGCTGCTGTTCAGCATCGGCGTGTACGGGGTGCTGGCCAGGCGGAACGCGATCCTCGTGTTGATGTCCGTGGAGCTCATGCTCAACGCGGTCAACCTCAATCTGGTCGCCTTCGACGTGTGGCTCGGTGACGGTGTACGGGCCGGCCAGGTCTTTGCGCTTTACGTCATCACGATCGCCGCGGCCGAGATCGGGCTCGGATTGGCGATCGTCCTCCTGGTGTTCCGGAACCGGCAGACCTCGGATGTCGACGCGCTGCGGGAGCTCGGCGAGTTCGAGCACGATCGCCTCGTCGAGGAAGCGGCCGGCTCGGAACCGGCGGTTCCCAGGCAGACAACGCGAGAACAGGCGGCCACGCGATGAGGGCGTACGCGGGCCTGCTGCCCGCCATCCCGTTCCTCGCCGCGGTCCTTGGCCTGCTCCTCGGGCCGCGGTTCCCGCGCCTGGTCGCCCCCCTTGCGGTCTTCGGCACCGCCGCCGCGCTGGTGCTGTCGTTGCCGATCTGGTGGGCGGCTCGGGACGGCGTAGCTGTCGAAACCACCCGCGAGCTCACCCCGACCGGATCGTTCCCGATCACGGTCGGCACCCTGGTCGGCGGCCTGGCCGCGGTTGTCGCCGTCATGGTCTGCGCTGTCGCGCTCGCGGTGCAGGTCTACTCGACGCGGTACATGCACGGCGACCCGCGCTACTCGTCGTATGCCGCGCTGGTCTCACTGTTCACCGCGGCGATGCTGACCGTCGTGCTCTCCGGCGACCTGATCGTGCTGCTGGTCGGCTGGGAGGTCATGGGCATCTGCTCGTACTTCCTGATCGGTCATTACTGGGAGCAGGACTGGGTCCAGGGTGCTGCGGTCAAGGCGTTCGTGATGACCAAGCTCGGCGACGTGCCGTTCCTGTTCGGCATCTTCGTGCTGGCCGCGGATGCCGGCTCGTTCCAGATCAGCGACGTGCTGGCGGCCGCCCAGACCGGACAGCTCGAGCACGCCACGCTGGCCACGCTGCTGCTGCTCGGCGGTGTGGTCGGGAAGTCGGCGCAGTTCCCGCTGCACGTCTGGTTGCCGGACGCGATGGCCGGCCCGACGCCGATCAGCGCACTCATCCACGCGGCGACCATGGTGGCGGCGGGCATGTATCTAGTGGCGCGGCTCTACCCGGCGTTTGCGGTGGCCACGGCAACGCTGGCGGTGCTCGGTGTGATCGCGGTCATCACCATGGTCGGCTCCGCGGTGGCTGCGTTCGCGCAGGATGACATCAAACGGGTGCTGGCCTACTCGACCGTCAGTCAGCTCGCTTACATGGGTGGTGCGCTCGCGGTCGGCGCAGTCGGCGCGTCGGTGTTCCAGCTGCTGACCCACGGTGCGTACAAGGCGCTGCTGTTCCTGTGCGCCGGTGCGGTGATCCACGCGGTCGGGACCAACTCAATGCGCGCGCTCGGCGGGCTCCGGGCGGCGATGCCGATCACGTTCGTGACGATGACACTTGGCCTGGCCGCGCTCATCGGGATACCGCCGCTCGCCGGCTTCTTCAGTAAGGAGTCCATCCTCACCGCGGCCGAGCACGTGATGGTCGGCGAACCCGCGGTCGAAGGCGCGCCGCTACCGGCCGCGTGGGTCGGCGGTCTGGTCCTGATCGCCGGGCTGGTCACGGTCGTGCTGACCACCGCGTACGGCTCCCGGCTCTGGTTCATGACATTCCTCGGCTCCCGCCGGGCGACCGGGGACGCGCACGACGCGCCGCCGGCGATGACCTGGACGTTGGTGGCACTGGCGGTACCCACGGTGCTGCTCGGCTTCACGGGTTTGGCCGCCGGCTGGTTGCCCAAATGGTTGCCGGGTGGCGAAGCAGGCGAGGCCCATCCAGGGTTGGTGCCCGGCCTGGCCACCTCGCTGATCTCGCTGGGCGCCATCGCGCTGGTCGCGTGGTACCTGTACCAGCGGTGGGCGGCCAACCCGCAAACGGATCTGGCCGACGTGTTCCTCGGCCGATTCCAACCGCTGGTCGAGGACGGGTTCGGGATCGATCGGCTGTACGACCGACTGTTTGTCCGGCCCGCGTTCGCGCTGGGCCGGGCGGTCCTGCGGACCGACGACGACGTGGTCGATGCGTACGTCCGCGGTTCCGGAACCGGCGCCCGCATGCTGGGCGGTGTGCTGCGCCGGGTCCAGACCGGCAACGTCCAGACGTACCTCACCGGGATCCTGGTCGGGAGCCTGGTGATCGGCCTCTCGGTAGCGGCGGCGGCCCGATGAGCACCCCGCGGAACCGCTCGCTTCGCTCACGCTTCCGCGGGGCCCCCGCATGAGCGCCCTACCGGTGCTGCTGCTGGCCGTCCCGCTGGTCGGATCGGCGGGACTGTTCATCGCCCGCGGCCGGACCGGCGAGATCGCCGCCCGCCGGCTCGCCGTCCTCGCCTCCGGGGCCACGCTCGCGGTCGCGGTGGCTATGGCGGCCGGGTTCGACTACGGCGCCGCGGAACGGATGCAGTTCGAGCTGAACGCGGCCTGGGCGCCGTCGGTCGGCTTGCGCTTCCATCTGGGCGTCGACGGGATCTCGCTCCCGCTGGTAGTGCTGACCGCGCTGCTGTCGTTCCTTTGTGCGCTATACAGCGTCAAGATCGTGCCCGAGTCGGGCCGGGTCAGAGCGATGCTCGCGCTGCTGCTCTTGCTCGAGGTCGGCATGCTGGGCTCGTTCGTCGCGCTGGACCTGGTGCTGTTCTTCGTGTTCTTCGAGACCGTGCTGGTGCCGATGTACTTCTTGATCGCCGACTGGGGCGATCGGGAAACCAGGCGAGCCGCGGCGTACAAGTTCATCCTGTACACGCTGCTCGGCTCCGCGATCATGTTGCTCGGCCTGCTGATCATCTACGTACAGACCGGCACGTTCGACATGGTGGCGCTCGCTGTGGCCGGCGGCGAGGGCATCTCGCACAGCGCCCAGGTACTGGCCTTCCTCGCGCTGCTGATCGGGTTTGGTGTCAAGGCCCCGATGTGGCCGCTGCACACCTGGCTGCCGGATGCGCACACCGCGGCGCCGACGATCGGTTCGGTGCTGCTGGCAGGCGTGCTGCTGAAGATGGGCACGTACGGGCTGGTGCGGATCGCGGTGCCGATGGTGCCCGAGGGGGCTCACGAGTTCGCGCCGTACCTGGGTGTGCTGGCCGTGGTCGGCATTCTGTACGGCTCGCTGATCTGCTTGGCCCAACGCGACCTCAAACGGCTGATCGCGTACTCGTCGGTCGGGCACATGGGCTTCGTCCTGCTCGGGATCGCGACGCTGACGCCGGTCGGCGTGAATGGCGCGCTGTTCGCGAACATCGGACACGGCCTTATTACCGGGCTGCTGTTCTTCCTGGCCGGCGCGATCAAGGATCGGCACCACAGCGCGGACATGACCGTGCTCGGCGGCGGGCTCTACCAGCGAGCGCCACGGCTGGGTGCCCTGCTCGCGTTCGGCGCGGTCGCCTCGCTAGGGCTCCCCGGGCTGGCCGGGTTCTGGGGAGAGCTCCTGACCCTGTTTGGATCATTCGACCCGGCCGGCGAGCTCAGCCGCGCGCTGTTCGTGGTGCTGATGGTGCTGGCCGGACTGGGCACGCTGCTGACCGCGTCCTACCTGCTCGTCATGGTGCGCCGGGTGGCGATGGGGGAGAGTCCGCCGCGGTGGCGGGATCCGGTACTGCTGGGTGACGTCAGCGCCATCGAGTGGGCGTCCTGGACGCCATTGATTGTGCTGATCGTAGTGGCCGGGCTGTGGCCGCGGATTCTGCTCGGAGTCACCGATCCGGCCGTGCAAGCGCTGTTCGGAGTGATCGGCTGATGCGCTCGGTGGTGCAGTCGATCGACTATGCGGCCATCGCGCCGGCGGTCATCGTTGCGTTGACCGCGTTCGTGGTGCTGGTGGCCGACCTGTTCCTGCCGCCGCCGCGCAAGCACCTGCTCGGCTGGCTGGCCGGGCTCGGCCTGGTCGCTGCGCTGGTGTCCCTGCTGCCGTTGTGGGACTCGCCGCGACAGACGTTCTGCCTGCCGGCCCCGAACGCCGGCCTCTGCTCGTACGAGGTCACGAATCTGACGCTGATCTTGCAGCTGCTCGCGCTCGGCGGGGCGTTCGTTGTGGTGCTGATGTCGGCGCCGACCATCGAAGAACGGCAGCTGCCGGCAGGTGAGTACTGGTTCCTGCTGTTGTGTTCGGTGACCGGCGCCGTCACGATCGCGGCCGGCCGTGATCTGATCACGCTGCTGGTCGCGCTCGAGCTGGTCTCGCTGCCCGCGTTCGCGCTGGTTGCCATCGACCGAGCCGACCGATGGGCCAGCGAAGGCGCGGTGAAGTTCTTCCTGACCTCGGTGGTCTCGGTCGCGGTGACCCTGTACGGGATCTCGCTGCTCTATGGCGTGACCGGGTCGGTCCACTTGGCCGGCGTGGCGGCGGCATTGACCGACGCCACGCTGCAGCCACCGGTGGTGTCGCTCGGTGTCGTGCTCACGCTGATCGGGTTCGCGTTCAAGGTGGCTGCGGTCCCGTTCCACGGCTGGCTGCCCGACACGTACGTGGCGGCCCCGATCCCGGTCGCTGCCTACCTGTCGGTGGTGTCCAAGGCGGCCGGGTTCGCCGGGCTGCTGCTGATCGTCGGCTTGGGCTTCGCCCCTTACGTCACGGTCTGGGGTCCGCTGCTTGCGGTGTTCGCCGCGCTGACCATGACGCTGGCGAATCTGGTCGCGCTGCGGCAACGGCACGCGGTCCGGCTGCTCGCCTGGTCGTCGATCGCGCACTCCGGTTATGCGATGGTTCCGCTTGCCGCCGCGCTTGCCCCCGGCTCGGCCGAACTGCCCATCGGCGACGCGCTCCTGGTGACCGTGACCTACCTGCTGGTGTACGGGGTGATGAATCTCGGCGCGTTCGCGGTAGTCGCGGTGGTGGCGCGGGACCGACCGGCGAACCGGCTGCTCGACTATCGCGGGCTGATCCGGACCAGGCCGTGGGCCGGGGTGGCGCTGGCGTTCTTCCTGGCCTGCCTGGCCGGGCTCCCACCCGGCCTGATCGGCCTGTTCGCGAAGGTGGTCGTATTCGGATCCGCAGTCGACGGCGGAGTGGGCTGGCTGGCGATCGTAATGGCGGTCAACACCGTGATCGCGCTCTACTACTACCTGGTTTGGGCGGCTCAGATCTTCGCTCCGGCTCCTGTTCCGACGATGGCGGAGCCCGTGGCCGCGCCGGTGGGTGCACCCCTGGGAGCGTCGGCGGGTGGACCGGCCGGCGCTCTGGCCGCCTCGGGTCCGACGGCCTCGAGTTCGGTGATCGATGTGGGACCGGTAAGGGCGACGAGCGCGGTTCCGCTGGGGCTGGGTCTGGCGGTCGGGCTGACGTTGCTGGTCGGGGTGATCTTGTCGGCGCTGCCGCAGATCGTGCTCCAGGTCCTGGTTAACGCGACCGCGGGCGGTTAGTGATGTGCTCCGCGACGGTCGGCGTAGGAACGCGGCGAGTGGCTATCGTCGTTGTATCCCGCGAGAGTCGATAAAGGAGCACCCTTGCACCGTCAGCACAACGGTCTGAAGACCGCCGTCCTGCTCGCTCTGCTAGCCGCGCTGATTCTGCTGGCCGGCCAGTGGATAGGTGGCCGGACCGGCCTGATCATCGCGCTCATCCTCGCACTGGCGATGAACGGCACCGCGTACTTCTTCAGCGACAAGCTGGCGTTGCGGTCGATGCGGGTCTATTCAGTAAGCGAGGCCGAGCAGCCGGTGATGTATCGGATCGTTCGCGAGCTGTCGACGGCCGCCCGCCAACCGATGCCGCGGCTGTACGTGTCCCCGACGAACGCGCCGAACGCGTTCGCGACCGGGCGCAATCCGCGCAACGCCGCGGTCTGCTGCACCCAGGGCATCCTCCAAATTCTCGACGAGCGGGAGCTGCGCGGCGTCCTTGGTCACGAGCTGTCGCACGTCTATAACCGCGACATCCTGATCGCCTCGGTGGCCGCCGCACTGGCCAGCGTGATCATGTTCCTGGCGCAGTTCGCATGGTTCATCCCGATCGGGCGCAGCGACGACGACGAGGGCGGCAACATGCTCGGAGCGCTGCTGCTCATGATCCTCGGCCCGATCGCGGCCGCCTTGATCCAGATGGCGATCAGCCGATCGAGGGAGTATCAGGCGGACAACTCGGGCGCGCAGGTCACGGGCGACCCGCTCGCGCTCGCTAGCGCGCTGCGCAAGCTGGAGATGGGCACCCGCAAGCTCCCGCTTCCGCCGGAGCCCGAGCTCCAGACCACCAGCGCACTCATGATTGCGAACCCGTTCCGCCCGGGCGGGATGAGCAAGCTGTTCTCCACCCACCCGCCCATGGCCGAGCGCATCGCCCGGCTGGAGGCGATGGCCGGCTACCGCCGCTGATCCCTCCGACCGCGCGTTAGCTCCTCCTAGGTGGCCCGGAAGGTGCCTGGTCGTGGCTGCATCGCCGGAGCCGCATAGCCGGTCTCCCATGGAAACCGCCCGGCCTTGTCGTCGTAGCTGAGCTGAAGGACCGGGACCGAGTAGCCGTCGGGAAGGTGATAGAACCGGTTCGCCGCGAACACGATCTCATCGGGATTCGGGACCTCCTCGGGGATGATCCGGTGCGGCCAGTCGTCGAACGTGACGGGCTGGCCGGGCAGCAGCACCGCGCCCGCTCGGATCCGCTCGCCAAGCGTGTTGAGGACTCCGGCGGCAGTCTCCTCCGGCACCCCGAATATGAGCAGTTCCGCATGATCGAGCCCGAAGAGTCCGACGGTGTACGCGAAGGGCGGACCGTCGACGCGGTCGGATCCGTGCCCCGGATCGACGGGTGAGCCGAGCACGTACTGAATGAACCACCCGTAGCGGCGAACCATCGCCGCGGTGTGTGCGTCCTCCTGGTCGAGCCAGGCCTGCGTCTGAAGATCCATACCAGATTCCCCGTTCCTGTTGTCCAACCGGCACCAAGCCGGCTGGACCCCGTGATCCGAACAACTGTTCGAACTGTATCGGCACGGTCCGACAGTTTCGTCGCGCTCGCCGGACGTTGCGTGAGTCGGACGCGAGCCGCCGGGTGGCCCGGTCGGCCGCCCTGGGCCGGTGGCTTGGTTGCCGCTGGTCGGTTGGCTGTGCATGGTCGTAGCGGTCGAGTCGATCACCTCCGCCGATCGCTAGGCACCGGACCGGGATCGCGGTCGGGACATCGGGGAAGAGCGGGTGCTGGTTACGCTGACGCAGGCACGCTTGGTACACCGTGGGGAGGCAGCGTGGACTGGGACAAGCTGATGAGCACGGTGGCCGGGCATGCGGCGGCATACCGAGCAGACGTCGCAAACCGTTTCGTCGGGCCGCATGCCGACATCGACCAGCTGCGCCAGGCGTTCGGCAGTGCCGTACCAGAAGCACCGACCGACGCCGAAATGGTCATCGCCGAGCTGGTACGCGCCGCCGAGGACGGGCTGGTTGCGATGACCGGGCCTCGGTATTTCGGCTTCGTCATCGGCTCGAGCGTGCCGGCTGCCGCGGCTGCGGACATGCTGACCTCCGCATGGGATCAGAACACGTTCAACTACGTCATGTCACCGGCCGGCTCGGTGGCCGAAGAGACCGTCGCACGCTGGCTGCTGGACCTGCTCCGACTCCCGGCGACCGCGTCGGTCGGCCTGGTCACCGGTGCCACGATGGCGAACTTCACCGGGCTCGCCGCCGCCCGCCACCACGTGCTGGCCGGGGCCGGCTGGGATGTCGAGGCGGACGGCCTGTACGGCGGTCCGGAGGTGCACGTCGTCGTCGGCGCGGATCGGCACGCCAGCCTCGACCTGGCGCTGCGCTACCTCGGCCTCGGTTCCCGGCGAGTGCGTGTGGTCCCGGCCGACGACCAGGGCCGGATGCGAGCGGACGCGCTGCTCGCGGTACTGGCCGGATGTGACGGTCCGACCATCGTGTGCGCCCAGGCCGGCAACGTCGGGTCGGGCGCGGTGGATCCGATGGCCGCCATCTGCGCTGCCGCGCACCAGCGGCCCGGCCAGCCGCCGGCGTGGGTACACGTCGACGGGGCGTTCGGGCTCTGGGCCGCGGCCAGCCCGGCGCTGCGGCACCTGTGCGCCGGAGTGGACGAGGCCGACTCCTGGGCGGTGGACGCGCACAAGTGGCTGAACGTGCCCTATGACACCGGGATCGCGATCGTCCGACATCCGAACGACCACGTCGCTGCGACCTGGCAGGCCGCCGCATACCTGCTCGAAGCAGGGCACGGTGAGCGGGACGGCGCCTGGTACACCCCGGAGTCATCCCGGCGCGCTCGCGGGTTCCCGGTCTGGGCCGCGATCAGAGAGCTCGGCCGTAGCGGCATCGTCGAGTTGATCGAGCGGTGCTGCGGGCACGCTCGGCGGTTCGCGGACACGCTCGGGTCCGCGCCCGGCGTGGAGGTGCTCAACGACGTGGTGCTGAACCAGGTGCTCGTGCACTTCCACGATCCGAGCGGCGGGGACAGCAACGCCTACACCCAGGCAGTCATTGATCGTGTGCAGCGCGACGGCACCTGCTGGCTCGGCGGTACTGACTGGCAGGGAAGGGCGGCGATGCGGATCTCGGTGTCCGCGTGGACCACCACCGAGGCCGACGTCGATCGCTCGGCGGAAGCCATCCTGTGGGCGGCCCAGGCCCCGGGCATGGCGCCGGCATGACGGGGCGGCATCGCCCGGTCGGGCGCCAGCGTCGCAACGAACCCGCTGATCGGCGGATATTCCTGCGCAATCCGGTGGTTCACGGCACAGTGGACCGCATGCGTCATCGTGCTCCACGTCTGAACTCCGTCGGTCGCCGTCGCCGGCGCCGAGCCCTGGCGGTGACCCTTGCTGTCGCGGTGAGCGCGGGTGGACTGCTGCTCATAACCGGGCCGGGCGCGTCCGCGGAGCCCGCCACTCCGGTGTCCTATCCGGCCGGCGCGGCGGTCACCCGCTATACCGGCTTAGCTTTCGACACCTGTACCGCCCCCTCTTCCACGACCATGCGGGCCTGGCTCGAGTCGCCGTACCGGGCGC
>DATAFN010000153.1:0-9117 GCA_036257435.1 Actinomycetes bacterium | reverse complement strand
GAGTGGTCGCGATGTCCGACCCGGCCCGGCCGGAGGCTGCTGCCGCGGTGGCGGCCTGTCGATCGGCCGGGATCACCGCAGTAATGATCACCGGAGACGATCCGCAAACGGCACGAGCGATTGCCGGCCAGATCGGCATCTTGCCGGAGCCAGCTCCCAGCGGCACCGATGGAGCCGCGATTATCACTGGTGCGGAGCTCACTCGGCTGGATGACCCGACGCTGCGCCGCGGGGTGGGTTCGGTCCGGGTGTATGCCCGGACCGAGCCGGAGCAGAAGCTGCGCATCGTCGACGCATGGCAGAGCCGTGGTGATGTGGTCGCGATGACCGGAGACGGTGTCAATGACGCGCCTGCCCTGCGCCGCGCGGACATCGGCGTCGCGATGGGCGTCGCCGGTACCGAGGTCAGCAAGGACGCCGCCGACATGGTGCTGGCCGACGACAACTTCGCCACCATCGTCGACGCGGTCCGCGAAGGCCGGCGGATCTATGACAACCTCAGGCGGTTTGTGAAATACCTGCTCACCACGAACTCGGGTGAGATCTGGGTGATGTTCCTCGCGTCGGTCTTCGCCCTTCCGGTGCCGCTGTCGCCGGTTCAGATCTTGTGGGTGAACCTGGTGACCGATGGTGCGCCCGCAGTCGCGCTCGGGCTCGAGCCGGCGGAGAGAGACGTCATGCGGCGCTCGCCGCGACCACCATCCGAGCCGATCATGGCCGGTGGCCTCTTGCGGCATGCGCTGTGGGTCGGGCTGCTGATGGCGGCGGTATGCCTAGTGATGCTGGTTGCCGCCCGAGCTGCCGGCTGGCCCTGGCAGACGATGGTCTTCACCACGTTGGCGCTGCTCCAGCTCGGCCATGCGCTCGCGGTTCGATCCGAACGCGAGAGCTTCTTCACGCTCGGGCTGTGGAGCAATCCCGCGCTGTTGGCGAGCGTGGTGGTCGGGTTCGCCACCCAGCTTGCGATCGTCTACCTGGCGCCGCTACAAGAACTGTTCGGGACCGAGCCGCTCGATCTGGTGCAGCTTGCCGTCGTACTGCTGGCTTCCTGCACCGCGTTCATCGCAGTTGAGGTGGAAAAGCTGCTCCGGCGGCGAGCCGCCGGCCGAGCCCCGGTCAGCTGAGCAGTTCCCGGCGGCGAGCGTACTCGTCGGCGTCGATCTCGCCGCGGGCGAACCGTTCGGCGAGGATTCGCCGGGCCGAGTCGGTGCCGCTTCCGGAGGTTCCGGTTGGCTGGTTCGCTCGGAGGATCAGCCAGACGATGAGCCCGGCGAGGCCGACAATCACGAGCAGCCACACCAGGCCGGTCAGCCACATCCAGCCGCCGCCCCAACCGTCCATATGGTCGTATCGGTCTAGCGGCTGAACTGCGAGTAGCAGGTTTACCGTTCGCATCTTCAACTCACCCTTCTCCGCCGATCCGGCCGAGGCAAGGCCGATCGGTCAGCGGCTGAAGTACACCTGTGCGTATGACCATTCGTCGGTATACGGCGCCAATGCGGCCCGCACCACGATCCGGATCGCCTCACGCACCTGTGGCGAGAGCGGCCGATCCGGAGCGATGAATATGTCGATATGTCCATTCCGGGTTCGGATAGTGAGCGTTAGCTCGTCGCCGGCGCCGTGCTGCCTGAGCACCCTGGTTGCCGCCGATCGGACCGAGCGGAGCGAACTCGGTCCGATCGGCGAGATCGCGACCTTGCAGCCGGCCACCACATCGTCGGCGGCGCACAGCACATCGGCGTCTTGCCACGGGTGACCCTGATCCGGGACCGGGCCGGCGACCACGAGTGGGGTGCCGTGGTTGAGCGCGCACAGCACGCCCAACTCGCGAGGCGACATCGCTGCGGCATTGGTCCGAGCATCGACCACGACGTCGATGTCGCCGGTGGTCAGCGGGCACAGCGGGCCCGTCCCTAGCCCGGCGCATAGCGCCGAGCCGTCGTCGGGGCGGCAGAACGCGACCGAGTGGCCAGCAGCGCCGAGCAGATCCGCGGCCGCGGCGCCTGCCTCGGACTGCGGGGCCGTGATAAGGATCTTCATGACGCCTCCTCCGACGGGCCGGGGTTCGGGCAGGTTCGCGACTCACCTCTCAGCGTTGGCCGCAGGTGAGGATGGGACCAGGGCCGATCGGCCCGCGTCCGGGTGCCGGACGGCCCGTCAGCCGTTGATCAGCACTGCGGCGCCGTTCACCCGATCCGTGGCCAGGTCGGCCAGGGCTAGATCCGCTTGCGCCATCGGATAGCGGCTGACCGTGGCGCGCAAGCCGATCCGGGCGGCGATCTCGAGAAACTCTGCGCCGTCCTGACGGGTATTGGCGGTAACGCTGCGTAGCGTGCGCTCCTGAAACAGATGCCGCTGGTAGTTCAGCGCGGGGATGTTGGTGAGATGGATCCCGGCCACTGCGAGCGTGCCGCCGCGGTCCAGGGCCGCCAGTGCCACCGGCACCAGCTCGCCGGCCGGAGCGAACAGGATCGCGGCATCCAGCGGTTCGGGTGGCGGGTCGGCCGCGCCGCCGGCGCTCGCCGCGCCGAGCTCCATGGCCAGTGCGCGGGCCCGCGCCGAACGGGTCAGCACGTGCACGGTGGCTCCCTCGGCCAGTGCCACCTGCGCGGCCAGGTGCGCCGATGCGCCGAACCCGTAGATGCCCAACCGCCCGCCGTCAGGCAGCGCAGCCTGGCGCAGCGCGCGGTATCCGATGATCCCGGCGCACAGCAGCGGAGCCAGCTCGGCAGCGTCCCCGACGGCCGGCAACGGATACGCGTAGTCGCCGTCGATCAGTGCGTAGCCGGCATACCCGCCGTCGGCATCCCAACCGGTGTAGACCGAGCGCGGGCACAAGTTCTCCGCACCCCGCCGGCAGTAGCGGCAGGTACCGCAGGTTCCGCGCAACCAGGCAATGCCGACCCGGTCACCGACCTGGTAGCCGGCTACCGCGGTGCCAGCCGCGACGACGTGGCCGACGACCTCGTGGCCTGGCACGGTGGCCGGCCGGTGTGGGGCCAGATCACCCTCGGCCAGGTGCAGGTCGGTCCGGCAGACCCCGCACGCGTCCACCGCTACGAGCAGCTCACCCGGACCAGGCTCCGGCACCGGCTTACGCGCTCGGATCACCGGCCGGCCGGCCATCGGGCCGGGCCGGTCCACGATCCACGCGTCCATCTCGGCGGGTAGCCCCATCGCTCCTCCTCGGGAGCCGGTCGGGCCCATGATCGAGGAAGGGGACGAAAGTCCCGCCGGTCAGGGTCGCGTGCCCGGCTATGCACGGGCCGTCGTGCCGTGGGCGGTACTGGCCGGCGACCGTACGGTTCGATCATGCAGACCAACGAGTGGACCGTCCACCTCTACTTCGAAGAGGACGACGACGACACGCACGCCAAGGCGGTGCTACACACCCGAAAGGGTGAGTCACTGCGCGCAACCGGCAAGTCGGAGCGGCATCCGAAGGATTCCCCGGTACCGGAGATCGGCGAGGAGTTGGCCGCGGCGCGCGCCCTGCACGCACTGGCCTACGAGCTCACCGACGTCGCGCTGAAAGACATCGGGGCGCTAGCCCGCCGGCCGTAGCCGTCCTGAACTGTGTCCCACGTTGACAAGTGGGACGAGGTGTAACGGTGCGCTGTAAGCGGTCGTTAGGTCATCCGACCGCGGGTTTGACCGCGCGGATGATCGCGGAGTGCATGCCGTCGGCGACGTCGTGGGTGGGAGTGATGGTGACGTTGGTGAAGCCGGCCGCTACCAGCCCGTTCTCGTACTCGGCGAAGGACAGCGCGCCGGCGATGCAGCCCACGTAGCTGCCGCGTTCGCTGCGTTCGCCGGCGCTGAGGTGGTTCTCGGCGACGACATCGGTAACGCCGATGCGCCCGCCGGGCTTGAGCACGCGGTAGGTCTCGGTGAAGACCGCAGGCTTGTCCGTGGACAGGTTGATGACGCAGTTGGAGATCACCACGTCGACGGCGCGATCGGGAAGCGGGATGGCCTCGATCGCACCCTTGATGAACTGGACGTTGGTTGCCCCGGCTTTGGCGGCATTGGTGCGGGCGAGCTCGAGCATCTCATCGGTCATGTCCAACCCGTAGGCATACCCGGTCGGGCCAACCCGACGCGCGGAGAGCAGCACGTCGATCCCACCACCCGAACCGAGGTCCAGCACCGTCTCGCCCTCATGCAAGTCAGCCACCGCGAGCGGGTTGCCACAGCCAAGGCTGGCCTCCAGCACCTCGGCCGGCAGCTGATCACGCTCGCTGTGGCTGTAGAGATCGGCGCCGAAGCCGGGCTCGTCCGCCGTTGCCGGGCCGCAGCCGCAACCGTCGCCACAGCAGGTGTCCTGCGTCTGTCGCGAGACAACGCTCAGCGCAGCAGCGGCGTAGCGCGCACGGACGTGTTCTCGTTGCTCGGCAGTGGTCCGACCGCTCATCCCCAACGCCTCCATGTGGATTCGAGGTTTACCTAATCAATGCCCACGGTAGCGAACTGTTTCGATATCTGTCAAATCAATGCGCGAGTTGACTCGGGTGGCTGGCGGGTCTTGCATCCCGCCGGGGTCACGCCGGCGCAGCGATCCACCAGCGGCCAGTCGTCACCGTCGCGATGCGGTCACCGGGTGCTGGTCACCGGGTGCTGGGAACCCAGGGCCCGGCCCCAGTCGTAGGCGCGATCGAGCTCACCGTCCTGCACCGGCCCGGTGGTGCCGAGGACGTAGAAGCTCTCCGGGGATGCCACAAGTCGGCAACCGCTGCGCTGCAGGCGCTTGGCAGCGCCGCGTGCGGCCGATCCGGTCAGCCAGCCTGGCTTGTCGAACCGGGTGTCGAACGTCGCGGCGGCCAAGCCGGGCCGGGGTCGGATGGCCTCGAGCCAATCGCGCAGCCCGGTCCCGGCTGGAGTCACCGTGTCAGCTGCCTGCTCCGCGGCCGACGTACGGGTGCCTGGCCTGGTCATCCCGTGTGCATGGGTCGGGCCACCGACCACGACTAGATCAAGATCGTCTGCGAGCACGGCCGGCGCGGAGCCCACCGCTACCAGGTCGACCTGCGCAGACATCTCCAACCCGGCCGCGATGGCCTCGGCGATCCGCCGGGTGTTGCCGAACATCGACTCGTAAACCACCAGCGCACGCATGAAACTCACCTCCGACTCATCTGCCCGGCGGAACCGGCCGGACTACCTCCGGCGTAGCCGATCGGGACGGTCCAGAGGCAGGGTCGAATGTCCCCGCAACCAACGCCACCGGTCCCCCTTGGCGGACGAGGGCCGGTCCGGGGCGTTATTGGGCCTGCCGATGGTCCCGGGCAGACCGGCCGAAAGCCTCTGACCGGCGCCGCCCGACTGGTCATAGCGTCCGTACCGGACCGTTGGATGCGCAGGAGGCCGTCATGATCCAGTCAGCCAGAAGCCACCAGCACAACCACGCACACCATCACGGTGTCCCGGTTGCCGTGACGGGTGTCCTCGCTCGGCACCACGAACCCGGAACCGCCGGGGATCGGATCGAGATCCGCCACGTCACCGGTGACCGCTACACGGTTCAGATTCGTGGTCACCAGCTGACCGTCGACCAGCCATGGCACGCCGGCGGCGAAGACGCCGGTCCAACCCCGACCGAGCTGTTCGCGGCCTCGCTGGCCGCTTGCGTGGCCCATTACGGCGGTCGCTTCCTGGCTCGGCACGGTATCGATCCGGGCGACCTGCGGGTCGACTGCGAGTTCGCGCTCACCACCTCGCCGAACCGGGTCGGCTCGATCGCACTGCGGGTGGTGCCGCCGGCTGAGATGCCGCCGCGGTTGACCGAAGCCATGCGCGCGGTCGTGTCCCGCTGCACCGTCAGTAACACGATCGTGGAGCCCCCGGACATGCAGCTCGCGATGGGTGCGGAGGAGTTCGAGTTCTAGGGCGTATCTCCACTGCGCAGCTCGCGGCCGGGCGGCGGGACCACCAGGACCGGCCGGTCGGCGAACTCGAGCACGTGCGAGGTCTGGCTGCCGACGTACGGCTCGCCGAGTTGGCGGCCGCCAGACTTACCGATCACGATCAGGTCGGCCGGCCACTCGCGCGCTTCGGTCAGGATGTGCCGGGCCGGCTCACCGCTGAGCTGGCGGGTCTCGAGCTCCAGCCCAGCCTGCCGGGTGAGCTCTGCGATGTAATCGAGCACGGACGTGCCCGCCGCTTCGCGGCGGGCCGGAAGGTCCGAGTAGCCCGATTGCAGGGCCAGCGCATCGTTGAGCGAGTGGCTGGCCACCACGCTGAGCGCGCGTATCCGGGCCGGCAGCCGGGCGGCCAGATCGAGGGCGAGCCGGGCTGCCGCAAGCGCGGCCGGCGAGTCATCGACGGCAAGCAGGATTCGCGTGATCACGGTGAGCTCCGTTCCCGCCGGACGGATCGATCGGCCACCCGGCGCAGCCGGACCGTGTCGGCGTGCTCGTTCTCGTCCAACGCCTGTTCCAGCGCGATCAGGGCGCCCTCCAGCCGCGGTATCCATCGGCTGGCCACCGCGCGCAGGCGCATCCGGGTGGCGGCGATCTCGGCGGCCAGCACCTGCTGGGCGGCGGTTGCGGCCGCGTGCCGGGCCGCGGCCGCCAGCGCCAGCCGGCAGGCCTGCCGGGCTTCGTAGATGGCCGCCGTTCCGGGCAGCGTGGCTGCGTCCGCGCCGGACGGGAAGGTCACGGACGCGTCGGTCGGGTACCGGGCACCCATCGTGGCGGTCCAGCCGAGCGCGACGATCGCGCCTTGACCGTCGTCGGCCAGCCTGAGCGCGCGTCGGCCGCCGAGCAGTCCAGCTCGGAGCAGCCAGCTGTCCGCGCTCCGGCAGGCGCGCTCCCAGTCCTGTCCGGTCTGCCGGACCAGCAGGTCCAGCCGCTCCTGTTCCCCGCGCAGGATCCGCAGCTTGTGATCGAGCATGCTCGCGGCCCGCTGCGCGGTTGCGAGCCGGTGCAGCACTTGGAGCCGTCCGGCGCGGCCGGGTGGTACCCGCAGCCGCGGCCCACCGGGAGTCATCGCGGATCCTCCCGGTAGTGCGCATCCAAGTTGGCGGCGCTCACCATGGTCAGCTCGGACCGGGGGAGCACCGAAGCGGTGCCCCATGCCCGGTCGAACGTTTCGTCCAGCGAGCGGGATTCGTCCACGCGCTGGGACATCAGATCGTTCTCGAACATCCGGGCCAGCTCCAGGTAGCGGTGATCGGCCGCACCGAGCGCTGAGGTGCCGACCAGCTCGGCCAGCTCCCGAGCCTGCCGCGCCCTGGCCAGCGCCGCGGTTAGCTGACTGGCCAGTTCGAGGTGCTCGGGACGGGTCCGGCCGGCGCCGACACCCTTGCGCATCAACCTGGACAGTGACGAGAGTGCATCGATCGGTGGATAGATCCCGCGGGCGTGCAGGTCGGCGGACAGCACGACCTGGCCCTCGGTGATGTATCCGGTCAGATCCGGCACCGGGTGGGTGATGTCGCCGGCCGGCATGGTCAGGACCGGGACGATGGTCACCGATCCGTTCCGCCCGCGGATCCGGCCGCAGCGCTCGTACAGCGAGGCGAGGTCGCTGTACAGATAGCCCGGGTAGGCCCGCCTGGCCGGGATCTCCCCGCGCGCGGCCGAAACCTCGCGCAACGCCTCGCAGTAGCTGGTCATGTCGGCCATCACTACGAGCACATGCCGGCCCAGTGCGAACGCCAGATGCTCGGCCACGGTGAGTGCCAGCCGCGGGGTTAGCAGGCGCTCGATCACCGGGTCATCGGCCAGATTGAGCAGCAGTGACAGCTCGCCCGCCGCGGCGCGGGCCTCGAGCGCGTCACGAACCGCGGCCGCATCGGCATGGGTGATCCCCATGGCGGCGAAGACCACGCTGAACGGCTCGGTGCCAACCGTGGACTGGGCCGCGATCTGGGTGGCCAGCTCGAGATGCGGCAGCCCGGGCACCGAGAAGACCGGCAGCTTCTGGCCGCGGACCAGGGTGGTCAGCGCATCGATCGCGGAGATGCCGGTCAGCACCGGTTCGGCCGGTGGTTCCCGGACCACCGGGTTGAGCGTCGAACCGTGTACCGGCTCGGTGATCGCGCCGAATACGGGTGGACCGCCGTCCAGCGGCTCGCCGCGCCCGTTGCACACCCGGCCGAGCCAGCCCGAACCTACCGGGATGCGTAGCGGGCTTCCGGTGAATGCGACCCGAGTGCGGTCCAGGCGCATTCCCTCGGTGCCCTCGAGCACTTGCACCACGGCGAGGTCGCCATCCACCTCGAGCACCAGGCCGTGCCGGTCCGGTTCACCGTCGAGCCGGATCAGTGCGAACTCGTCCCAACCGACATCGGCGATGTGATCGACCAGTAGCAGCGGGCCGCGCAGCTCGCTGACTGCGGATCGCTCGGCTCGAGCCCAGGTCGTCATCGCAGCGCCCGCAATTGAGTGAGCACGGTGTCCCGGCGGCCGGTGATGCCCGCGATATCCACCGCGCCGACCTCGTCACGCGCCCGTACCAGCGGTCCGAAGTCGAGCTCCTCTAGCGCCGTAGCGGGCACGCCCGCCTCGGCCGCTTGCTGGCAGTGATCAGCGACGGCCAGCACTGCATCGGCCAGCGCGGCGGTCTTCTCCGGCGCCGAGAACGCGTCCACCCGGCTCAGCGCGCTCTGCTGGAGCAGGCCCTGCCGGAGCAGCTCTCCGGCCAGCATCACCATCCGCTCCCGCCCGGGTAGCGCCGCTACCCCGACCAGCTCGGCCAGCTCACCAAGCCGGCCGGCCTCGGTCAGCAGGCCGGCGACCCGGGCCCGCCGGTCGGCCCAGCCAGGGTCGCCGCGGCGGGCATACCAGGCCGCAACCGCCGCGGCGTCCCGGGCGAACGACCCGGTCCAGGAGACAGCCGGGTAGTGCCGGGCGTAGGCGAGGTCGCGGTCGAGGGTCCACAGCGAGCGAACGAACCGCTGGGTGTGCACGGTCACCGGCTCGGTCAGGTCGCCGCCGGCTGGCGAGACCGCACCTATGATCGTTACCGAACCGGTCCGCTCACCCAGCGTGGTGACCCGCCCTGCGCGCTCGTAGAACGCGGCGAGCGCCGAGGCGAGATCCGCCGGGTAGCCCTCCTCGGCGGGCAGGGCGCCGCTGCGGGAGGCGAGCTCGCGCAGCGCCTCGGCCCAGC
>DATAFN010000152.1:0-8173 GCA_036257435.1 Actinomycetes bacterium | reverse complement strand
TGTCCGAGTGGAACGCAGAGGTGCTGCGGGCCACGCTGCTGGCCAGGGCGGCCGGAGTACGGCCGGACGCGCCCGAAGCCGACGAGCAGGTGCTGGTCCGGGTGCCGCCGGAGGCGCTGATCGGCTCGCAGTTGCTGTCCGGCTCGGCCATTTTCGGGATCCTGCTGGTCATCGCGCTGATCTCTGGCGCGATCGGCTTGCATACCCCGTTCATCTTTATCGGCGCGGTGCCGACGCTCATCGCGCTGGCCACTGCGGAGTTCCGCGCCTTCAGCACCCACTTCGACTTCGTCGTCGCCGAGTCCGCCGACGGCCTGCGCTTGCGGCACGGCCTGCTCGAACACCGCAGCCAGACCGTCCCGCCCGGCCGAGTGCAGGCGCTGCGAATGGTGCAACCGTTGCTGTGGCGGCGCTGGGACTGGGTGAAGGTCGAGGTCAACGTGGCCGGCTACGCCCCCGGCGGGGGCGAGGACGGCACCTCGCGGACGTCGGTGCTGCTGCCGGTCGCACCGCGGGCCACCGCGCTCGGTGTGCTCGGCCGGGTGCTGCCGGGGGTGGACATCGATGCGGTCGCGCTGGCCGGGCTGCCCGCCCGAGCTCGCTGGGTTCGGCCGATCGGCTGGCGGTTCGCGGCGTGCGGCGCGGACGAACGGGTGTTCGTGTCCAAGCGCGGTCGGCTGCGCCGGGAGCTCGACGTGATCGCCCACGGCAAGGCGCAGAGCCTGCGGATGAGCTCCGGGCCGATCCGCCGCCGGCTCGGACTTGCCACCGTGCACCTTGACAGCACACCCGGTCCGGTGAAGGTGCACGCGCCGGACCGGGACGCGGTCGAGGCCCGGCGCATCGTGGAGGCGCAGGCCGAGCGGGACCGGTCCGCTCGGCGGGCCGCCGGCCCAGAGCGCTGGATGACCGCGCACGTCCAGCCGGCACCCGGCCAACCCGGGCCCGTCCAACCCGGGCCCATACAACCCGGGCCCGTCCAATCCGGGCCGGTCCAGCCCTCGCCGGTCCATCCGGCACCCGCCGGTATCGAGCGCCCGGGTTTCGATCATGCGGATTGACGATCTCGACCTGACCGCGCCGGCGCTGATCGCCGACCCGTACCCGATCCTGGCCGACCTACGGGCGCAGGCGCCGATGGCCCGGCACGAACCGAGCGGCATGTTCCTCGCGTTCGGCTACCACGCGGCCAACGCGGTGCTCAGGGATCGGCGGGCCGGCCGGTTGTGGCGGGACCGGCAGCCGGCCGAGCGGTTCGAACCGTTCAACGCACTGCACCGGCACCAGATGATGGAGAACGAGCCGCCCGAGCACACCCGGTTGCGCGGCCTGGTCGCCAAGGCGTTCGCCCGCGGCCACGTGGAGCGGCTACGGCCTCGGGTGGTCGAGATGGCCGGCGAGCTGCTCGATCGGGTGGACGGTTCGGCCGGGTTCGATCTACTGGCCGATTACGCCGGACCGCTGCCGGTCATGGTGATCGCGGAGCTGCTCGGGGTACCGGCCGAGGATCGGCATCTGTTGCGACCGTGGTCCAACGCGATCGTGAAGATGTACGAGTACCACCGGCCGGCCGAACTCGAGGACCGGGCGGTGACCGCCGCTACCGAGTTCGCGGACTACTTGCGGGTGCTGGCGAAGACCCGTCGGGCGCACCCGGAGAACGATCTCATCAGTCACCTGGCAGCGATCGAGGACGGCGGCACACGGCTGTCCGAGGACGAGCTGGTCGCCTCGGCGATCCTGCTGCTCAACGCCGGGCACGAGGCGTCGGTGAACGTGCTCGGCAACGGCATGGTGGCGCTGCTCGACCATCCGGCCGAGTTGGACCGGCTGGTCGCCGAGCCGGAGCTGGTAGCGCCGGCGGTCGAGGAGATGATCAGGCACGACGCGCCGCTGCATCTGTTCGAGCGAACCGCAACGACTGACCTGGTCATCGCCGGTGTACCGGTTGCGGCCGGGCAGAAGATGGCCGCACTACTGGGCTCGGCAAACCGCGACCCGGCCGTATTCGCGGAGCCGGACCGGTTCGACGCCGGCCGCGAGCCCAACCCGCATCTCGGGTTCGGCGCCGGCATCCACTTCTGCTTGGGCGCGCCATTGGCCCGGGTCGAGCTGCAGGCAGCGGTGACCACGCTGCTGCGCCGGTTCCCTCGGCTGGAGCTCCTGGAGCGGCCAGTGGTCCGGCCGACGTTCGTGTTGCGGGGCTACCAGTCAGTGCCGGTCCGCGCGGGGTAGCCAGATCCGTGGCCCGGGGTCAGGCCGGCCAGCGGGGAACGCGGACCGCGAGCCAGCCGAACCCGCCGAGCCCGGCCGGGTCGAGCAGCTCGGCCGCCTCGCCGGCGTGTGCCAGCTCGGACAGGTAATCGCGCGGATCGGCTTCCGCGTCCGCCGGTGGTGGGCGGCTGCCGGACAGCCCCAACTCGGTGAGCGCCGCCCGCTGCGTGCGGAGCTGCGCCGGCTCGGCGCCGACCGTGCGGGCGGCCACGGCCAGCGAGTCGAACGCCACGTGCGCGGTGAGATCGCAGGAGCCGTCCGGGATCGGCACTACTTGCCGGCCGTGCCGGTATCCGGTCAACGTACCGCCGGCCGGCCGGGTCGCGAGCGCGTGCCCGTAGTCGATCGCTATCGCCAGGCTGCCGGGACCCAGCCCGCGCAGCAGCCGCGCCCAGGCCTCGTCCCGGCTATGGCCGATCTCGGCGCGGTAGCCGGGCATCCCCGGCAACGGCCACCACCGGCCGAGCCAGCGTACGTCGGCGGCTGCCGGCTCCGGGCCGAGCACCTGTTCACCGGTCTTCGGGTGGACCAGCACTACCCGTGGTCGGCCGTCCGCGGCGACCTCGACGACATCCAGCGGGACGTTGTCCAGCCACTCGTTCGCAACCACGAGCGCGGCCGTCCGGCCGGCCGGGGGGTCCGACCGCCACTCGATCGCTGTGGCCAGGTCGTCGGGCCGGTTGGTGAGCTCGACGGCAACCAGGTGGAGGCCCGGATCGATCGCCGCTATGGCCGCGAGCAGTTCGCCGCGTCCGGCACCGATATCGACGATCGTGGTCAACCGCTCTCGACGCGCCAGCTGTACCAGCGCCGCTGCGAACAGCGGCGAGGCGTGCGCGGAGGTACGGAAATGCGCAGCCGGACCGGCCGGGTCGCGGTAGAAGCCACCCGGACCGTACAGAGCCTGCGCCATCGCCTCCCGCCACGGCAGGTAGTCGGCCACGCCCCGACCCTACCCGCCGGGATCGCCGATTTCGTGATCACTTTCGGACGAAACCGCAGGTGGCAGCGGAGAGATCATGAAACCGCGAGCACGGGGAGCTGGCGAGGTACGCTCGGGAACCGTCCGGTACCCCGACGTGGACTGGAACGGATCGCGAAGTGGATGAACCGCTGACCCCATCGGATCGGCCCGCACGGCTAACGGTCGGTGTAATCGGGACCGGCCGGGTCGGCGCGGTGCTCGGTGCCGCGCTCCGCCGGGCCGGCCACACTGTGATCGCGGGTTCGGCGGTCTCCGAGGCTAGCCGGACCCGGGCCGAAGCGCTGCTGCCGGGCGTGCCCCTGGTCGATCCGCGCTCAGTCGCCGAGCAGGCCGACCTGCTGCTGCTCACTGTCCCGGACGATGCGCTGGGCGACCTGGTCGCCGGCCTGGCCGAGACCGGAGCCATCTCGATGGGCCAGATCGTCGTGCACACCAGCGGTCGGTACGGCTACTCCGTGCTGGAGCCGGCGCTGCAGTCCGGCGCCCTACCGCTCGCGCTGCATCCGGTGATGACGTTCACCGGGACCAGCGTGGACCTTGAGCGGCTGGTCGGCTGCGCGTTCGGAGTCACCGCGCCGGAGGCGTTGCGCCCGATGGCCGAGGCGCTGGTGGTCGAAATGAGCGGGGAACCCGAGTGGATCGAGGAGCGCCGCCGACCGCTCTACCACGCCGCGCTCGCGATCGGCGCCAACCACCTGGTCACGCTCGTCGCCGAAGCACAGGACCTGCTGGCCAGGGCCGGGGTCGAGCACCCGAGCCGGATGCTCGGCCCGCTGCTTGGCGCGGCCCTGGACAACGCGCTGCGATCCGGCGACGCGGCGCTGACCGGTCCGGTAGCGCGTGGCGACGCGGGAACGGTCGCGGTGCACATCAGCGAGCTGAGCCAGGTGTCCAGGGAGGCGCTGGCCGCCTATCTGGCGATGTCCAGGCTGACCGCGGACCGGGCGCTGGCCGCCGGGCTGCTCGACCCGGAACGGGCGGAGCAGCTGCTCGACGTGCTGGCCGACCGCGCCAATGGCGCCCGCGCATGAGTGGGCCGAGCCAATGGCGCCCGCGCATGAGCCGGCCGCGCCAGCCGGTGGTGGTGGCCACCAAGGCCGAGCTCGCCGCGGCCCGCGCCGAACTCGGCGCCGCCACGGTTGGGCTGGTGCCCACGATGGGAGCGCTGCACGCTGGTCACCGGGCGTTGCTCAGTCGGGCCGGCCAGGTGGCCGAGCGGGTCGTGGTGAGCATCTTCGTCAACCCGCTGCAGTTCGGGCCGGCCGAAGACCTCGCGCGCTACCCGCGGACGCTGGACGCTGACCTGGCGATGTGCGCGGACGAGGGCGTCGCGCTGGTGTTCGCGCCGACGGTCGACGAGGTGTACGCGGACCGTGGGCGAGCGGTGACCACCGTCGATCCGGGCCGCCTGGGCCGGGTGCTCGAGGGGGTGGCCAGGCCAGGGCACTTCGCCGGGGTGCTGACCGTAGTGGCCAAGTTGCTCCACCTGATCCGGCCGGACGTCGCGGTGTTCGGCCAGAAGGACGCGCAGCAGCTGATACTGATCCGGCGAATGGTCGCCGACCTGGACTTCCCGCTGCGGATCGAGGAGGTTGCCACCGTCCGGGAGCCGGACGGGCTCGCGCTGTCCAGCCGCAACCGATACCTGTCCGCGCCGGAACGCCAGACCGCGCTCGCTTTGCACCGGGCGCTGCAAGCCGGCGGCGCGCACACCGAGCCGGCCGCGGTGCTGGCCGCGGCCTCGACCGTGCTCACCGCAGCAGCGACCGCCGATCCGCCGCTGGTCCTCGATTATCTGGCCCTGTTCGACCCGGCCGACCTGAGCGCGGTTGCCGCCGACTACGCCGGTGAGGCGGTCCTCGCGGTAGCCGGCAAGGTCGGCACCACAAGGCTGATCGACAGCGTCCGGATCAAGATCGGCGCGGGTCGATGACGCAGCGTCCACCGGAGTACGGGCCGAGGCCGTTGCCGGACCATCTGACCGCACCACCACCGGGCTGGACCGCCCGCGCCGACGTGGTGGTGGTCGGCTCCGGGGTCGCCGGGCTGACCACCGCGCTGCGCGCGGCCGGGTACGGATCCGTCCTGGTGGTGACGAAGGACGTGCTGTCGGCCGGCTCGACCCGGTGGGCGCAGGGCGGGATCGCGGCCGCGCTGGATCCGGCCGATTCACCGGCGCAGCATCGGGACGACACGCTGAGGGCCGGAGTCGGGCTGTGCGACGAGGCGGCGGTCGATCTGCTCGCCACCGAAGGCCCGGCCGCGGTGCGTCGGCTGATCGAGATCGGCGCGCGTTTCGATCTGGCCGCGGATGGATCGCTCGCGCTCACCAGGGAGGGTGGGCACCACCGGCGGCGGATCGTGCACGCCGGCGGCGACGCGACCGGAGCCGAGGTGCAGCGGGTGCTGGTCGCGGCGGTGCGGGCCGCCGACCGGATCGAGGTGATCGAGCACGCACTCGTGCTCGACTTGGTCAAGGACGCTTCCGGGCGAGCGGTGGGGGTGACGCTGCACGTCATGGGCGAGGGCCAGCTCGACGGGGTCGGTGCCATCCAGGCCGGTGCGGTAGTGCTGGCCACCGGCGGGATGGGCCAGGTCTACTCGGCCACCACCAACCCGCTGGTATCAACCGGGGACGGGGTGGCGCTGGCACTGCGGGCCGGTGCGGTAGTGCGGGATCTCGAGTTCGTGCAGTTCCATCCGACCGTGCTCTGGCTCGGTCCACGCGCTCGCGGGCAGCAGCCGCTGGTGTCCGAGGCGGTGCGTGGCGAAGGCGCGGTGCTGGTGGACGCCGAGGGGCGGCGGTTCATGACCGAGGCGCATCCGCTTGCCGAGCTGGCCCCGCGCGACGTGGTGGCCAAGGCGATCACTCGGCGAATGCGCGAGACCGGGACCGAGTGCGTGTTCCTCGACGCTCGCGCGTTCGGCGAGGACATGTGGCGGGTCCGGTTCCCGACCATCCTGGCCAGCTGCCGCGATCACGGCATCGATCCGGTGACCGACCTGATCCCAGTGGCCCCGGCCAGCCACTACGCCAGCGGTGGGGTCCGCACCGACCTGGCCGGGCGGACGTCGGTGCCGGGCCTCTACGCCTGCGGGGAGGTGGCCTGCACCGGTGTGCACGGCGCGAACCGGCTGGCATCCAACTCGCTGCTGGAGGGATTGGTGTTCGCCGAGCGGATTGCTGCGAACATCCAGCGCTCGCGCGCCGCCCGAGCCGCGGCGCCCGGGGCCGCGGCCGCGGAGCCGCCGCCGGCACCCGGTGGGCTGTTCGAGGCGGAGGTCCGGACGTCGCTGCAGCAGACAATGACCGCGGGTGCCGGGGTACTGCGCAGCCAGGTCTCGCTCACCGAGACGCTGCGTACACTGACCGAGCTACGCCGCCGGCCCAGCGCCCAGCCGTGCACCGAGACCTGGGAGGCGACCAACCTGGTCACGGTGGCAACCGCGCTGGCCAGTGCGGCGAGGTACCGCGAGGAGACCCGCGGCTCGCACTGGCGGGAGGATTACCCGGACCGGGACGACCCGCATTGGCTCGGCCATCTGGATCTCACCCTCGAGGAGGGCGCAGTTGCGATGCGGTACGAGCCGAAGCAGAGCGCCCGGCCCGACGACGCGCACACCGGGCTTGATGCCGAACTGACCGCAGCGGGGCTGGATCCTGGCGCGGTCTGGTCCCTGGTCGGCGCGGCCATTGACGAGGACCTGGCCGGCGGTGACGACGCGACCAGTGCGGCGATGATCGGCCCCGAGCACATAGGCACCGCCGACTTCGTGGCCCGGGCGGACGGGGTGGTGGCCGGGCTGCCGGTGACCGAGGCCGTGATCCAGCGCGTAGCCCGGTTCGGAGCGCAGATCGACCGGAAGGTTGCCGACGGGGACCGGGTGCGCCGCGGCGACGTGCTGCTGACGGTCACCGGCCCGACCAGGGATCTCTTGCTTGCCGAGCGCACCGCGCTCAACCTGCTCTGCCATCTGTCCGGGATCGCCACCGCCACCCGGCGATGGGTGGACGCGGTGGCCGGCACCGGCGCCGTGATCAGGGACACCCGCAAGACCCTGCCCGGGCTCCGGGCGCTGGCCAAGTATGCGGTGCGCTGCGGCGGCGGTCAGAACCACCGGATGTCGCTGTCCGACGCCGCATTGGTCAAGGACAACCACGTGATCGCCGCGGGCGGGATCGCCGCGGCTTACCTGGCGGTGCGGGCAGCCCGGCCGGATCTGCCGGTGGAGGTAGAGGCCGACACGGTCGAGGCTGCGATAGCAGCGGTGGACGCCGGTGCCGAACTGGTGCTGCTCGACAACATGCCGGTGGACGAGATGCGCGCGGTGGTCACGAAGGTCGGCGGTCGCGCCAAGCTCGAGGCCAGCGGCGGGCTCAGCCTGGCCAACGCCAGGGCGGTGGCCGAGACCGGGGTCGACTACCTCGCCGTGGGCGCGCTGACCCATTCCGCGCCTATCCTCGATATTGGCTGCGACCTGCGGGAAAAGGGGTAACTCGCCGCCATGCTGCTGACCATCGACGTAGGCAACACGCACACCGTGCTCGGGCTGTTCGACGGCGACGACATCGTCGAGCACTGGCGGGTGTCCACCGACGCGCGGCGGACCGCCGACGAGCTGGCGGTGGTCATCCACGGACTGCTCTCCCAGTACCCGATCGCCGGCGGAGCGGACGTCAGCGGCATTGCGCTGTGCTCGACCGTTCCGTCCGTCCTGCACGAGATGCGGGAGATGTGCCGGCGCTACTACGGGGACGTGCCCGCGGTGATCGTCGAGCCGGGGGTGAAGACCGGAGTGCCGGTGCTCACCGACAACCCGAAGGAGGTCGGCACCGACCGGGTCGTCAACGCGCTGGCCGCGGTCGAGCTGTTCGGCGGACCGTGCGTGGTGGTCGACTTCGGCACCGCGACG
>DATAFN010000140.1:0-8798 GCA_036257435.1 Actinomycetes bacterium | reverse complement strand
CTGTCCGGAAAGGTCTACGGCGCCGTCCACCGGGACGACGTGGCGCTGCGGATCGTTGCCGACCACTCCCGTACGGCGGTAATGCTGATCGGTGACGGCGTGAGCCCCGGCAATGAAGGCCGCGGCTACGTGCTGCGCCGGCTGATGCGCCGGGTGATCCGGAACATGCGCCTGCTCGGCGCGCCCGAGCACACCATGCGGGAGCTGGTCGACGCGACCGTCACCGCGATGGTCCCGCAGTATCCCGAGCTCACCCACGAAGCGCAGCGCATCCACGCGGTCGCCGAGGCGGAGGAGGCCTCGTTCCTGCGCACGCTGCGGGCCGGGACGCAGATCTTCGACGTCGCGGTGGCCGAGACCAAGCAGGCCGGCGGCGACACGCTGTCCGGCGAGCAGGCGTTCGGGCTGCACGACACGTATGGCTTTCCAATCGACCTGACTTTGGAGATGGCGGCTGAGGCCGGCCTGACGGTGGACGAGGAAGGCTTCCGCCGGCTGATGGCCGAGCAGCGGCAGCGGGCCAAGCAGGACGCGGCCAGGCGCAAGCGGGGTGCATCCGAGCCGAGTGCCTACCGGGAGCTGGCTGGCAGCGCCGGGAAGTCGGAGTTCACCGGGTACGAGCAGGTCGTCACCGAGGGCACCGTGCGCGGGCTGCTGGTCGATGGTGCGATCGCCGATGCGGCGGTGGAAGGCGACGAGGTCGAGCTGGTCCTGGACCGGACCCCGTTCTACGCCGAGAGCGGTGGGCAGCTCGCGGATCACGGGATCATCCGGCTCGCCGATGGCGCGTACGTCGAGGTATCCGACGTGCAGTCGCCGGTGTCCGGACTGATCGTGCACCAGGCCCGAGTGGTAGCCGGCGAGCTCAGGATCGGGATCGGCGCCCTGGCGGAGGTAGACGTCGAGCGGCGCCGGGCCATCTCTCGCGCGCACACCGCAACCCACATGGTGCACAAGGGGTTCCGGGAAGCGCTGGGCGAGACCGCGACCCAGGCCGGCTCGGAGAACGCACCCGGCCGGTTCAGGTTCGACTTCGCGGCCACCGGGGCGGTGCCGCCGTCCGTGCTGGCTGACGTCGAGCAGCGGGTCAACGAGCTGCTGGTCGAGGACATGCCGGTCCATGCGGAGATCATGTCGATGGCGGCGGCCCGGGCGGCCGGTGCGACTGCGCTGTTCGGCGAGAAGTACGGCGACGAGGTCCGGGTGGTCTCAGTCGGTGACTGGGCCCGCGAGCTGTGCGGTGGCACCCACGCGCAGCGCTCCGGCCAGCTCGGCGTCATCAAGCTGCTCGGCGAGTCGTCCATCGGTGCCGGGGTTCGCCGGGTGGAGGCGCTGGTCGGCGTCGACGCCTACCGGTACCTGGCCCGCGAGCACACCCTGGTCGCGATGCTCACCGAGCAGCTGAAGGTGCGTCCGGAGGAGCTGCCGGAGCGGGTCAACGGGATCGTGTCCAGGCTCCGCGAGGCGGAGAAGGAGATCGAGCGGATGCGGGCGGGTGCCGTGCTCGCGGTCGCCGGCGAGCTGGCCGGCGCGGCCAGGGACGTGGCCGGGATCGCCTATGTCGGGCACCGGGCCCCGGACGGGACGACCGCCGACGACCTGCGCCGGCTCGCCGTGGATGTGCGCGGCCGGCTCGGCTCGATGCCGTCGGTAGTCGCGGTCGCGACGGTCGCCGGCGACCGGCCGCTGATCGTCGTCGCGGCCAGCGAGCCGGCCAGGCAACGCGGAATCAAGGCCGGTGAGCTGGTTCGGGCCGCGGCGGCGGTGCTCGGCGGGGGCGGCGGCGGCAAGGACGACCTGGCTCAGGGTGGCGGCACCGACCCGGCTGCGATCGGGGCCGCACTCGAGGCGATCGAGCGCCTGGTTGGCGAGCGGCGGTGAGGCCGGAGTGATCGAGCCGGCTGGTCCGGCACGAGGTTTGGGTGGCTGAGTCCGGCCAGATCTCCGGCCCGCCGCGGATGCGGCCGGGTGTGCGGATCGGCGTCGACGTGGGCTCGGTCCGGATTGGGATCGCGGCCTGCGACCCGGATGGCCTGCTGGCTACTCCGGTCGAGACGGTGCCGCGTGGCGCCGGCGACATCGACCGGATCGTTGTGCTTGCCGGCGATCTGGGAGCGATCGAAATCGTCGTCGGACTGCCCACCTCGCTGTCCGGTGCGGAGGGGCCGGCGGCCGCCGGGGCGCGAGTTTTCGCCCGCGCCCTGGCTGGTGCGGCGGCCCCGATACCGGTAAGACTGTCCGACGAGCGCCTCTCGACCGTCAGCGCGACTCGGGCGATGCGGTTATCCGGCGTACGGGGGCGCGAGGCACGGCGCCGCGTCGACCAGGCTGCGGCGGTTGTGATCTTGCAGAGCGCACTCGACGCCGAGCGGGCCACTGGCCGTCCGCCCGGCCGGACGGTACAGGCGGAGGAATGAGCTACTACGACGTGATGTCGCGCGAGTACGACTCGCCGTCCGGTGAACACCGGGGCCGTCGCCGTCGCCGCCGCGGCGGCCTGGTGGTTGCGATCCTGTTCCTCATCGTGGTCGCCCTGTTCGTCGGGCTGGTGATCGGCGGCGTCCGGGTGCTCGACAACCTGTTCAACCCGGCCGCCGACTACACCGGACCGGGCACCGGGTCGGTCGAGGTCCAGATCACCCCCGGGCAGAGCGTGCGCTCGATCGGCAACACGCTGGCCGACGCGGACGTGATCGCCAGCTCGCAGGCGTTCGTCGACGCCGCGCGCGGCAACCGGGACGCGGAGTCCATCCAGCCCGGTTTCTACCAGCTCCGCGAACGCATGCAGGCCAGTCTCGCACTGGCCGCGCTGCTCGACCCGGACAACCGGATCGGATCCAACGCGACGGTGCAGGAGGGTTTGCGGCAAAGCGCGGCGCTCCGGGTGCTCGCCAAGTCGGGCGACTTCAAGCTGGCCCAGCTCAACGCCGCGGCCAAGGACTGGCGGGCGCTGGGACTGCCCGGCTATGCGCATCACCGGGCCGAGGGCTTCCTGTTCCCGGCGACCTACGACATCGAGCCGGACACCACGGCGAAGAGCCTGCTGGCCGAGATGGTCGCCCAGTTCGACCAGGTGGCGAGCGACATCAACCTGGAGAACCGGGCGCGCGAGGTCGGGCTCGACCCCTACCAGGCGGTCATCGTGGCCAGCCTGATCCAGGCCGAGGCCAGGCACGCCGAGGACTTTCCGAAGGTCGCGCGGGTGATCTACAACCGGCTCAACCAGGACATGAGACTGCAGCTCGACTCGACCGTGCATTACGCGGTCGGCAAGAGCGGGGTGGTCACCACAACCGCCGACGATCGCGCGTCGACCTCGCCGTACAACACCTACCGCTACCAGGGCCTGCCACCGGGCCCGATCAACTCACCCGGCCAGGCCGCGCTGGAGGCCGCGCTGCACCCGGCCAAGGGAGACTGGCTGTTCTTCGTCACGGTCAACCCGGACACCGGCGAGACCAAATTCGCCAGCACCGCGGCCCAGCACGCCGCCCATGTCGAGGAACTGCGCAAGTGGTTGCGCGACCACTGATCGGTAGTGCGGCGCGCCCGCCCGGCAGCTAAGGCGCGTGGTGGCTGAGGGGCGCGGTGGCTGAGGACGGGCGGCGGCGCGCGGCCGTGCTCGGCTCGCCGATCGCGCACTCACTGTCACCGCTACTGCACCGGGCCGCCTACGCCGAGCTGGGTCTGGACTGGCGGTATGCCGCGATCGAGGTGGACGCCGCTGCGCTGCCCGGATTTCTGGCCGGTCTGGACGAGCGGTGGGTCGGCCTGTCGCTGACCATGCCGCTCAAGCAGGCGGTGCTGCCGCTGTGCGCGCGGCTAGGCCCGGTGGCCGCGGCGGTGGGCGCGGCCAATACCGTGCTGTGGTCGCCGGACCGGTCGCGGATCGGCGAGAACACCGACGTGCCCGGGCTGGTAGCGGCGCTCGAGTCGGCCGGGATGACTGCGGCGCCGGACCGGGTCGTGGTGCTCGGCGGCGGCGCTACCGCGGCGTCTGCACTGGCCGCGATCGCGCAGCTACCGGGTACACCGGCTCGGCCGGTCGAGGTGTACGTCCGCGACCCGCGGCGAGCGCCGGAACTCCACGCGGTCGCGGCCCGGGTGGGCACGGCTGTGGCGATCAGACCGTGGTCGGAGATCGGCGGCGGGCTCGGCGCCGACCTGGTGATCTCGACGTTGCCGGTGGCGGGCTCCGCGGCGATCGCGACCGCGGTCCCGGCCCGACTGGACGGACTGCTGTTCGACGTGGTCTATCAACAGTGGCCGACCCCGCTGGCGGCGGCGTGGTTGGCCGCCGGCGGCGCCGCCGCGGGCGGGCTCGGGCTCCTGGTCCAGCAGGCCGCGCTTCAGGTCGAGTTGATGACCGAGCGGGCCGGCGTGGCCGCGACACTGGTCCCGGTGCTGGCGGCGGCCGCGGCGCAAGCACCGGCCGGCTAGCTCGGCCGTGGTGCGCCCGGCCAGCGCCTAAGCTTGCGCCGTGCTGGCCACCGTTGTGTCGATCGGTCTGCTCGGCGTGCTCGTGGATGCATACCTGCCCGGCGTCATCGAGCGGGTGCCGGCCGGCCAGCGGGCTCTGGTAGGCCCGGGCGGCACGTCCGGGCCGGCGCACCGGTTTGACCGCCGGTCGTTGCCGATCATTGCGGTGACGACGGTGGTGTTCGCGTTACTGGCAGCACGATTCGGGTTCTCCGCGGAGTTGCCCGCGTTCCTGTACGGCGCAGCTGCCGGAATCGCGTTGGCCGCGATCGATCTGGCCCATCACCGCCTGCCGAACGCGCTGACCCTGCCGAGTTATGTGATCGCCGGCGGTTTGCTCGGCCTTGCCGCGCTGGTCCGCGGCGAGCTCGGGCCGTTCCTGCGCGCGCTGGCCGGGATGGTCGCGCTGTACGCGCTGTACTACCTGCTCATGCTGATCTACCCGGCCGGGATGGGGTTCGGCGACGTGAAGCTGGCCGGCGTTGTCGGCCTCTACCTGGGCTGGCTCGGTTGGGCCGAGGTGATGATCGGCGGCTTCCTCGGTTTTGTGATCGGCGCGCTGTCCGGTCTCGGCCTGATGGCGGCGCGCCGGGCCACCCGCAAGTCGGCACTACCGTTCGGCCCGGCCATGCTGCTCGGCGCGCTGATCGCAGTGCTCGCCGGCACCGCGATCGCGGACTGGTATCTCGGGGGTATGGCGGGCTAGCCCGCAGGTCGCGTGGCAGGATCACTGCATGCTGCGCTGGCTCACCGCGGGGGAGTCGCACGGGCCGGCCCTGGTCGCGATCCTGGAGGGCCTGCCGGGCGGGATCCGGGTGACCACCGAGGACGTACGGGTGGCCCTGGCCAGGCGCCGGCACGGCTACGGGCGCGGCGCGCGGATGAGCTTCGAGCGCGACGACGTGGAGTTCCTCGGCGGGGTCCGGCATGGCCGAACGCTGGGTAGCCCGATCGCTGTCCGGATTGGCAACACCGAATGGCCGAAGTGGGAGGTGGTGATGGCGGCCGACCCGGTCGACGAGGCGGAGCTGGCCGGGCTCGCCCGCAACGCACCGCTGACCAGGCCGCGGCCGGGCCACGCCGACCTCGCCGGCATGCAGAAGTACGCGGTGACCGATGCCCGCCCGATTCTGGAGCGGGCTAGCGCCCGGGAGACCGCGGCCCGGGTGGCACTCGGCGCGATCGCGGCCGCGTTCCTCGACCAGGCGGTCGGGATCGAGGTGGTCAGCCACGTGGTGCGCATTGGCACGGCCGCCGCGCCGGCCGGCACCCTGCCCAAGCCGGCCGACCAGGCCCGGGTCGACGCCGACCAGGTGCGCTGTTTCGACCCGATCGCGAGCGCTGCGATGGTGGCCGAGATCGAGGCCGCGCACCGTGCCGGCGACACGCTGGGCGGCGTCGTCGAGGTGCTCGGCTACGGGCTGCCCCCAGGGCTCGGCAGCCACGTGCATTGGGACCGCCGGCTCGATGCCAGGCTCGCCGGCGCGCTGATGGGCATCCAGGCCATCAAGGGAGTCGAGGTCGGCGACGGGTTCGAGGTAGCGGGCCTGCGCGGTTCGCAGGCGCACGACGAGATCGAGACCGCGGACGGCGCGGTACGCCGCCGGACCGGCCGGGCCGGCGGAACCGAGGGCGGCATGAGCACCGGCGAGACGCTGCGGGTCAGGGCTGCGATGAAGCCGATCTCGACGGTCCCCAGGGCGCTGGACACCGTTGATGTGGCCACCGGCGAGCCGGCGCAGGCGATCAGCCAGCGCTCCGACGTTTGCGCGGTGCCGGCCGCCGGCGTGGTGGCCGAAGCGATGGTCGTGCTGGTCCTGGCGGACGCGACGCTGGAGAAGTTCGGTGGCGACTCAGTAGCGGAGACCGCGCGGAACGTCCGCACCTACCTGAACACGCTGGTGGTCCGCTGACATGCCCGGTCCGATCGCGGTGCTGGTCGGCCCGCCGGGCTCGGGAAAGTCCACGGTCGGGGAGCTGCTGGCGGCCCGGCTCGGCACCACGTTCCGGGATACCGACAGCGACATCAGCGCGCGCGCCGGGCGATTGATCGCGGACATCTTCATCGAGGATGGCGAGCCGGCATTCCGGGACCTGGAGCGGGTGGCGGTTCGGGAGGCCTTGGCCGAGCACGACGGCGTGCTTGCGCTCGGCGGCGGCGCGGTGGCCGACGCCGGCACCCGGGCGCTGCTGCACGGCCACCGGGTGGTGTTCCTCGACGTCGGGCTGGCCGATGCGGCCGCCCGGGTCGGGCTGAATCGGGACCGGCCGCTGTTACTGGGCAACGTGCGATCGCAGCTGCGCACGTTGCTGGACGAGCGCCGGCCGTATTACGTCGAGGTGGCCACGGCCACCGTGCCGACCGACGGCCGAACCCCGCAACAGGTGGCCGACGCGATCGCGCTTCTGCTGGCCGGGAGCCCCGCATGACCGCCGCCCGAACCGAGCCGGTTCCTGGAGCGCGGCGCATCACCGTCGCCGGGTCGGACCGGTACGACGTGGTGGTCGGCACCGGACTGCTCGGTGAGCTGCCAGGGCTGCTACCGGCCGAGGCGATGCGGGTCGCGGTGCTGCATCCGCAGGTGCTGCGCGGCGCCGCCGCCATGGTCGGACAGGACCTGGCCGGCCGCGGCTATCAGGTGCACCCGATCGAGCTGCCGGACGGCGAACCAGCCAAGGGGCTGCCGGTTGCCGGCCGGTGCTGGGCGGCACTCGCCGAGCACGGGTTCACTCGGACCGACGCGCTGGTCGCGATCGGCGGCGGCGCGACCACCGACCTGGCCGGGTTCGTCGCCGCGACCTGGCTGCGCGGCGTCGCGGTCGTGCACGTTCCCACCACGCTGCTCGGCATGGTGGACGCGGCGATCGGCGGCAAGACCGCGATCAACATCGCCGAGGGGAAGAACCTGGTCGGCGCGTTCCACCAGCCGGCCGGAGTGATCGCTGATCTGGCCATGCTGGAGACGGTTCCGGGCGCCGACTATGTGGCCGGGCTTGCCGAGGTCATCAAGGCCGGGTTCATCGCCGATCCGGTGATTCTCGACCTGATCGAGGCCGATCCAGCAGCCGCGGCCGACCCGGCCGGCCCGCACACCCGCGAGCTGGTCGAGCGCTCGATCGTGGTCAAGGCCGCAGTGGTCGGCGCGGACCCCCACGAGCGCGCCGGCACAACCGGTGGAGCCGGCGGGATCGGCCGGGAGATGCTCAACTACGGACACACGCTCGGGCACGCAATCGAAAAGGTCGAGCGCTACCGGTTCCGGCATGGCGCCGCGGTGGCGATCGGCATGACGTTCGCCGCCGAGCTGGCTCGGCTCGCCGGGCGGCTGGACGGCAAGACCGCGGTCCGGCACCGGTCGCTGCTCGGCGCGGTCGGGCTGCCCACTCGATACCCGGCGGACGCCTGGCCGGAACTGCTTGCCGCGATGCGGGTGGACAAGAAGACTCGCGGCGCGCGGCTACGGTTCGTGGTGCTGGACGGGCCGGCCGCACCGGCGATCATGGAGGCGCCCGATCCGGCGCTAATGGCCGCGGCGTACGCGGAGGTGGCCGGCGATGGCTGACGTCGAACCGGCTGCTGCGCGCCAGGTGCTCGTGCTCAACGGGCCGAATCTGGGCCGGCTCGGCGCGCGGGAGCCCGAGGTGTACGGGCACACCACCCATGCCGAGCTGGCCGAGCTCTGCCGGTCCACCGGCGCCGAGCTCGGGTTCGCGGTCGACGTACGGCAGACCGACGACGAGGCCGAGCTGGTGGGCTGGCTGCAGGAGGCCGCCGACGCGGGCTGGCCGGTGGTGCTGAACCCGGCCGCGTTCACTCACTACTCGTACGCGCTACGGGACGCGTGCGCGCAGCTGCGCGAACCGCTGATCGAGGTCCACCTGTCGAACCCGGCCCGGCGGGAGACGTTCCGGCATACCTCGGTGGTCGCCGCGGTCGCCACCGGCACGATTGCCGGGTTCGGCGTCGACTCCTACGCGCTGGCACTGCTGGCGCTGGCCCGGCTGCTGTGAGTCATACCAGATATGAGATAGCATTCCAGGTATGACCGAACGACGGAGCCGGTTTCCCGGCCTCGAGGACACGGCCGCCCGCCGCCGGGCGCTGATCGGCGAGCTTGCCGAGGCCCGCCAGCGACTCGGCCTGACCCAGACCGATGTCGCGGCCCGGATGGGCACGTCGCAGTCGGCGGTGGCGAGGCTGGAGGCCGGGGAGCTCGACGTCCGGCTGTCCACGCTGGACCGTTACGCGGCCGCGGTCGGAGTTGCGGTGGACTGGACGGTGCGCCGATGAGCCACGATCCGCGGCGCCAACCGCCGGC
>DATAFN010000077.1:0-11264 GCA_036257435.1 Actinomycetes bacterium | reverse complement strand
CGTCGCGTGCGACGTCGGACAAGGCGATGCGCTCGCGGTGCCGCTGGGTTCGGGTTCCGCCGTGGTCGTCGATGCCGGTCCGGATGCGCCGGCGGTCGATGCTTGCTTGGAACGCCTCCGAGTGCATCAAGTGCCGCTGCTAGTACTCACCCATTTCCACGCGGACCACATCGATGGGCTGCCCGGCGTGCTGTCCGGGCGGGCGATTGGCGAGATTCTCGTAAGTCCACTGGCCGAGCCGGCGGCGGGATCTGCCGAGGTCAGGCGGTTGGCGGAGGCAGCCCGGGTGCCGGTCCGGGTCGGGTCGGCCGGTCAGGTCCGTGTGTTCGGGTCTTCGCGGTTCGAAGTCGTGTGGCCGCGCCCGGTGGGCACTGGACCGGCTGCGTCGGGCAGCGCAGGCGATCCGGCCGGTGGTGGGTCGAGCGAAGGCTCCGGCCCGAACAACGCGAGTCTGGTGCTGCTGGCAACCGTGAACGGCGTCCGAATCCTGCTCACCGGTGATATCGAGCCGCTAGCGCAGGCCGCGCTGCTGTCCGGCGGCGTTGACCTTCGCTCCGATGTACTAAAAGTGCCGCATCACGGTTCGAGCCATCAGGACGAGCGGCTCTCGGCCGTGGTCCATCCGGCGATCGCCTTGATCTCGGTGGGCCCGGGCAATGACTACGGGCATCCGTCGGCACGGACCATCGCGCCGCTGCGGTCTGCCGGTGCCCGCGTGCTCCGCACCGACCGCGACGGTGATCTTGCGGTGGCGCTGGCTGGGGGACGGCTCCGCGTGGCCACCCGTGGCAGCTGGTTGGACCGCACGGTTAAGGTCGCAGCGAACCGGGCGCTCCCGGCCCGGTCCGCCGCAACCGAATGGAGCGCCGTCCGTGGCAGCGTTTCGCTTCCCGCAGGTCGTCGACCTCCACAACGACCTGCTCACCGAGCTCATGCACGAGCGCGAACGGGCGCGATCCGGTGGCTTCGAGGTGCACTGGCTGCCGCAGCTGCGCGCCGGCGGTGTGACAGTTCAGGTCTTGCCGATCTTTACCGAGGACTACTTCGTCGGCGAGGGCGCGCTCCGCCGGTGCCTGATGATCCTGGACATGGCCGAAGAGCTGGCAGCCGAGCATGCGGACAGCGTCGCGATCTGCCGCACGGCCGAGGACCTCGACGCGACCACCGAGTCTGGCCGGATCGCGCTGATCCTGGCATTGGAAGGGCTCGAGCCGGTCGGCGCCGACCTCGGCGTGCTGCGGGCTCTGTACCGACTGGGTGTCCGGGTTGCCTCGTTGACCTGGAACCGGAGGACCATGTTCGCCGACGGTTCGGGCGAGGCGGCCACGAGGGCCGGTCTAACCGAGCTGGGTGTCGCCGCCGTCGCCGAAATGGAACGACTCGGACTGATTGTCGATGTCAGCCACCTATCGGAGGCGGGCTTCTGGCATGTGCATGAGGTCGCTACCCGGCCGTACATCGCCACGCACTCGAGCTGTCGTGCCTTGCGCGATCACCCACGCAACCTCACCGACGACCAGATCCGCGCGCTGGCCAGTCGGGGCGGTGTGATCGGCATCAACTTCTACGGTGAGTTCGTGTCCGACCCGCCCACGCTGGCCGGGGTGGTCGAGCACGTCGTGCATGCGCTCGAGGTTGGCGGTGAGGACCACGTGGCGCTTGGACCCGACTACGTGTGGGACTACTTCCAAACGACCGATGCCAAGGGCATGACCGATGCCGAGTTCACCAAGCACATGCCGCCGGGGCACCGCCGGCCGGACGAGCTGCCGGCCGCGCTCGAGCTCCTGATCAGTGCGGTCGGGGAGCCGGTGGCCGCAAAGGTGGCCGGAACCAACGCGATGCGCGTACTGCGCGAGGTGCTTGGCTGACCGCGGACGCTAGCCGGTGGCGAAGAACGGCCGCTCCAGCCACAACACGCTCCAATACCGACCGAACTTGTGCCCCGCCTCGTCGAGCACCCCGACGTCGCGGAAACCGAAGCGGCGATGCAACGACACGGACGGCGGGTTGGGCAAGGTGACCGCGGCGTAGGCCCGGTGGATCTCTAGTTCGCCCAGGCCGCCGAACAGCGCGCGGTAGAGCCGAGTGCCGATCCCCCGGCCGAGCCAGCGCAGGTCCAGGTACACGCTGGTCTCCACCGAGGTCCGGTACGCCTGCCGGTCTCGGAACGGGCTGCTCGAGGCGTAGCCGACCGGCGTGCCGGCATCAGCCGCGACCAGGATCCGATACGGGCCGGTGGACTCGTGCGCGGCCAGCCAGGCCGCCGTGGTTTCGGCCGGAGGCGGCTGGAGGTCGAAGCTGGCCGGAGTGCGGCGCACGTAGTAGGCGTAGATCTCGTTGAGGCGCGGAAGGTCACCGGCGTCGGCCGGTCGGATTCTGACCAAGTCGGTAGCGGTCACGGTCCAATCGCACCGCGGTCCGGTTTCACCCGGATGAACGCCGTGTTTCGGTGCGTATCGGCGCACCGCAGCCAGGTGTCGGTCCCACCTGGCATGCTGCTCGCCATGAGCCCGACCAGCGCACCACGACCGCCGGCCGTCCCTCGCGCTGGTACTGAGCAGGATGCGGTGCCGCCTGCGGTCACGCTCGTGGTCGGGCCGGAGGAGTTCCTGGCCGAGCGTGCCGTCGCCGCCGTGATCCGCACCGCTCGGCAGGCCGATCCGGAGGTCGACGTCCATGATCTCGGTCCCGGCGAGCTCGGCGTCGGCATGCTCGCCGAGTTGACCAGCCCGTCACTGTTCGGCGGCGGTTCGGTCGTGGTGATTCGCGGCGTGCAGGACCTGGCCGGCCCGGCTCTCGAGGATCTCGACCGGCATCTGGCCGCACCGGCCGGGGGCGCCTATCTGGTGCTGCTGCACAAAGGCGGCGCCAAGGGCAAGGCCGTCCTCGACACGGCGCGTGCGGCGAAGGCACCGGTGATCGACTGCTCGGAGCTGAAGCGATATGCGGACAAGGTGGCATTCGTGCGCGCCGAGGTTCGCTCGGCCGGCGGCCAGATCGAAGACAGCGCGGCAAGGGCGGTGCTCGATGCGGTGGGCGGTGACCTGCGCGAGCTGGCCAGCGCGTGCGAACAGCTGGTGGCTGACACCGGTGGGGCCATCGACGAGCCGGCAGTCCGGCGGTACTACGCGGGCCGCGCCGAGGTGACCAGCTTCATGGTTGCCGATCACGCGGTGGAGGGTCGGCTCGGCGAGGCGCTCGCACACTTGCGCTGGGCGCTCGGATCCGGGGTGGACCCGGTGCTGGTGACCGCCGCGTTGGCAATGGGGCTACGCAACCTGGCCCGGCTGGGCAGCGCTCCTCGCCACCTGCGGTCGGCCGAGCTGGCCAGCGAGCTCGCGCTCCCTTCCTGGAAGCTCGACCGGCTCCGCCAACAGCTGCGTGGCTGGTCACCGGACGGGGTCGCGGACGCACTGGCTGCGGTGGCCGCAGCCGATGCGGCGGTGAAGGGCGGCGGGACTAGCGCGGAGTATGCGCTGGAGAAGGCGATCCTGTCGATAACCGAGGCACGATCGGCAACCACCGGACAGGCGCACCGGAGATGACCGCATAACACAGTGGCGCCGCACCGCGACGATTCCGGCGCACCCGAGATGACCGCGCAATGGAACGGGCGCCGCGCCCCGGACGATCCGGGTGCGGCGCCCGCAACGAAAGCGCGCGACGAGTTCGCGATGTGCTACAGCGCGGCGGCCTTCTTCGCCATGGCCGATTTCTTGTTCGCGGCCTGGTTCGGGTGGATCACACCCTTGCTAACCGCCTTGTCCAGCTTGCGCGCAGCGTCACGCATGAGCGGGCCGGCGGTCTCGGCATCGCCGGCGGCCGCTGCCTCCCGGAACTTGCGCACGGCAGTCTTGAGCGAGGACTTCACCGCCTTGTTGCGCTGCCTGGCCTGCTCGTTCTGCTTGTTGCGCTTGATCTGGGATTTGATATTCGCCACGAGTGCCTCAGGTCCTGAATGGTGTGGGTTACGGCGCGACAAATGATCGCGGCCGCGCGCGAAGGCCCAGGTTACCAGCGGCCGGAGTCGTGCTTCAAACTGACGGGTCGGGGTCGCTCCGGCCACCGCCTGGGCCTCAGCTGGTGCTGCCGGCGAGTCGATGCCGCAGCCACCGCCCCGCGCCGAGCGCGGCATGCCGCTGCCAGGTGCGTATCGTCGGCAGGCCAGGAGGCGGCTCGGCCCGGCTGCGGGCTTCCAGCAGACCGGTCATCCCGAGCACGACCAGCGTGATCAGCCATGGGTCGATGCCGCGGGACAGCGGGTGGGTCGCGACGATCTCGTCCAGTTCGGCGGCCGAGTGCGGGCCATACTGGGCGACGTTCAGCAGCAGGATGACCACGTCCAGCCACGGTGCTCCGCTGGACGCCCAGGCCCAGTCGACCAACACGGCCCGATGGCGCTCGGTGAGCAGCACATTGTCCGCGCGTACATCAAGGTGGATCATCGACTGGCCCCGGCCCGCCTCGGCGGCCCCCGGCTCGAGCGCGGCAAGCTTGTCCAGCCGCGCCAGCCAGTACGGGTCGAGGTCGGCCGGTGGCTCGGCGTCCAGCGCCCGCCAGTGCACAAAGGCGTCCGCCAGGCGGTCTACCGTCGCCGGCGCATCCGGCCACGGGCATGGAGTCAGCTGCGCGGACACGTCGGTGACGGTGTCCAGCACCTGCCCGAGCTCGGCCCGAATCCACGGTAGCGCGGGCTTGTGGCCCGGCACGTCCTCCATCAGCAGACCGACCCAGTCGCCGGAGTCGTAGCCGGCGATCAGCGCCGGCGCCTGCGGCATGGCAGGCAGCGACGACATCGCGGCGAGCTCGCGCCGATGTAGTCCGACGCTGTCCGGGTTGAGCTCGGTACCCACCGCTTTGAGGAAAGCACGCGATCCGTCGGCCGTGGCGACCCGTGCTGCTACCCCCGGTGAGAAGCCGCCGACCTGGTTGGCCGCGGAACGGACCGGCGCGCCGAGCGTGCTCTCGACCCAGGCCCGTACCGACTCGGGGAGGTCGGACCAGCCGATCCGCACCCCGGCCGCCAGCGGCAAGGAACCGTCGCCAAGCTGAGCGGTGGTGCTGTCGCTGCCCATCTACGGATTCTTCGCGCCGCGCCGTCCGGTGTCATTCGAGTTTCCACGGTGAGCGCCGCCGATCGAGCTGCCGGCCAGGTCATCGTGCGACCATGGACCGCACACACCGACTCAGCCGATCCCAACGATCAGGACGACCGTGCCTGCCCCTTCCGCGTCCGCGCCGCAGCCCAGCCGTACCGACCCGGCGCTGATCCGCAACTTCTCCATCATCGCCCACATCGACCATGGCAAGTCCACGCTGGCCGACCGGATGCTGCAGCTCACCGGCGTCGTCGACGAGCGGGCGATGCGGTCCCAGTACCTGGACCGGATGGATATCGAGCGGGAGCGCGGTATCTCGATCAAGAGCCAGGCGGTCCGGCTGCCCTGGCACGGTCCAGGCGGCCGCACGTACATCCTCAACCTCATCGACACACCCGGGCACGTCGACTTCAGCTACGAGGTCTCGCGCAGCCTGGCGGCCTGCGAGGGGGCGGTCCTGCTGGTCGACGCCGTGCAGGGGATCGAGGCGCAGACCCTGGCGAACCTGTACCTCGCGTTGGAGAACGATCTGCACGTCATCCCGGTGCTCAACAAGATCGACCTGCCGGCGGCCCAGCCGGACAAGTACTCCGCCGAGATCGCGCACGTCATTGGGTGCGCGCCGGGTGATGTGCTCCGGGTTTCGGCCAAGACCGGCGAGGGCGTGCCCGAACTGCTGAACCATCTGGTCGAGGAGATCCCGCCACCGGTCGGGGACCCGACTGCGCCCGCCCGCGCGCTGATCTTCGACTCGGTCTACGACTTGTACCGGGGTGTGGTGACCTACGTTCGGGTGATCGACGGCCAGCTCTCCACCCGGGAGCGGGTCCTGATGATGTCGACCAAGGCCGCACACGAGATGCTCGAGGTAGGCGTGATCTCGCCGGAGCCGATCAAGGCGGCCGGACTCGGCGTCGGTGAGGTCGGTTACCTGATGACCGGCGTGAAGGATGTCCGCCAGTCGCGGGTCGGCGACACCGTGACCTCTGCCGTGCGGCCGGCCGCCACGCCGTTGAGCGGTTACAAGGACCCGAAGCCGATGGTGTTCTCCGGGCTGTACCCGATGGACGGCTCGGACTACCCGGATCTGCGCGACGCGCTGGACAGGCTGCGGCTGAACGACGCGTCGCTGGTATACGAGCCGGAGACCTCCGCCGCGCTCGGATTCGGGTTCCGCTGCGGCTTCCTCGGCCTGCTCCACCTCGAGATCGTCCGGGAGCGGCTGGAGCGCGAGTTCGACCTCGACCTCATCTCGACCGCCCCGAACGTGGTCTACCGGGTGGTCATGGAGGACGGCACCGAGCTGGTCGTCACGAACCCGAGCGAGTTCCCCGGCGGTAAGGTGGCCGAGGTGTACGAGCCGGTGGTGCGGGCGACGATCCTGGCACCGAGCGAGTACGTCGGCTCGATCATGGAACTCTGCCAGGGCCGCCGTGGCCAGTTGCTCGGCATGGACTACCTGTCCGCGGATCGGGTCGAGATCCGGTACGCGCTGCCACTCGCCGAGATCGTGTTCGACTTCTTCGATCAGCTGAAGTCGAAGACCCGCGGGTACGCCTCGCTGGACTACGAACCGACCGGCGAGCAGTTGGCCGCGCTGGTCAAGGTCGACATCTTGCTGCACGGCGAGCCCGTCGACGCATTCTCGGCGATCGTGCACAAGGACAAGGCGTACGCGTACGGGGTGTCGATGGCATCTCGGCTGAAGGACCTGATTCCGCGTCAGCAGTTCGAAGTGCCGATCCAGGCCGCGATCGGGTCCCGGGTCATCGCCCGGGAGAACATCCGCGCCATGCGCAAGGACGTGCTCGCCAAGTGCTACGGCGGTGACATCACCCGCAAGCGCAAGCTGCTGGAGCGGCAGAAGGAAGGCAAGAAGCGGATGAAGATGGTCGGCCGGGTCGAGGTGCCGCAGGAAGCCTTCATCGCCGCGCTGTCCACCGAGTCCGAGGGGCAGAAGTCGAAGTAGCCGGCGCCGTTCACCCTCGGCGGATGGGCACAGCCCGCTAGCTGTGCTCGGGTGTCCGGGCCGGGAGGTAGCCTCGGCCGCAGGCGCGGCCACAAGCTGCACGATTCGAAGGAGCACCCCATGGCATCCGCGTACGTCCGCTCGGTCAACGTCGGGCGGCCAAAGCCGGTGCCGTGGGGAGATCTCCACTGGTCGGCCATCGACAAGAGCGCTGTCCGGGTGCGGGTCCACGCCGGGCGACTGGGTTTGGCCGGCGACGAGGTCGCCGACCACCGCCACCACGGCGGTGTCGACCAAGCTGTCTACGCCTACGCTCGGGAGGACCTTGACTGGTGGGCAGAGCAGCTCGGCCGGGAGCTGCGGGACGGTCAGTTCGGCGAGAACCTCACCCTGGCCGGCGTGGACGTGACCGGCGCGGTGATCGGCGAGCGCTGGCGGATCGGCATCGCCGAGGTCGAGGTAGCCAGCTCGCGGATTCCTTGCTCGGTCTTCCAGGGATACCTGGGCGAGCCGAAATGGGTGAAGCGGTTCACCCAGCAGGGCCGGCCGGGAGCCTACCTGCGAGTCCCGGTCGACGGTGAGCTCGCCGCCGGTGATCCGGTGGAGATCGTGTACCGGCCGGACCATGCCGTCCGGCTCGGTGAGGTGTTCCGGGCGCTGACCGGGGATCGGGAGCTGGTGTCGAAGTTGCTGCTCGCCCCGGAGCTTCCGGAGGAGGCCCGGAGCTACGCAAAGAAGATCCTCGCTAGCACGCCATGGCGGGACGATGCCGGATGACACCCTGGACTCAGCACCCCGCCCCCGGGCCGCTAGCGCCGGGACGGCGCGGGGAGGACGCGCGGGACCGGCCTGCGCGGCGGAGCGCGACGTAGGCGAGGGATCTTCCCACTTCGGCTACCTGTCCGTAACATGCGGGCACCGCAGGTAACACAGCAGGAGCGTGCGTCGTGTCTCAGGACAACACCCTGGTAATCAACCGTGCGCCCTCGGTGGCGCGGTTGTTCGTCGACCGCGTTGCGGCGACACCCGACCGGGAGGCGTTCCGTCGCCCGGTCGGTGCGGGTTGGGTCTCGATGACCTGGCGGGAGACCGGCGAGCAGGTCAAGGAATGGGCGGCCGGTCTGCTCGCGCTGGGCATCCAGCCGGAGCAGCGGGTCGCGATCATTTCGAACACCCGAGTTGAGTGGATCCTGGCCGACTGCGCGGTCATTTGCGCCGGGGCCGCGACCACGACCGTCTACCCGACCACGCCGGCACCCGACGTCGCGTACATCGTGCGCGACTCCGGTTCGAAGATCGCTTTCGCCGAGGACGACGAGCAGGTGGCGAAGCTGCGCGAGCATCGGGCCGAGCTGCCGGAGCTGGACAAGGTCGTCACCTTCGACGGCAACCCCGACGGTGACTGGGTGATCGGCGTCGACGCGCTGGCCAAGCTCGGACGGGGGCTGCTGGAGGCCAACCCGACCGCGGTCGACGACGCGATTGCGGCCGTAAGCCCGGAAAGCCTGGCGACACTCATCTACACCTCCGGCACCACCGGCCGGCCGAAAGGCGTGCGGCTGACCCACGACTGCTGGACGTACGAGGGCGCCGCGATCCAGCAGCTGGACATACTGCACGAGGACGACGTGCAGTATCTGTGGTTGCCCCTGTCCCACTCGTTCGGCAAGGTGCTCGAGGCGGCCCAGCTGGCGATCGGCTTCAGCTCCGCGGTGGACGGGCGGATTCCGAATCTGATCGAGAACCTGGCGGTGGTGAAGCCGACGTTCATGGCCGCGGCGCCGCGCATCTTCGAGAAGGTGCACGCCCGGGTCGTCACGACGGTGGAGGAAGAAGGCGGCGTCAAGCTGACCATCTTCAACTGGGCGGTCGGCGTCGGTAGGCAGGTCTCCACGCTCGAGCAGGAAGGCCGTAGCCCGAGCGGCCTGCTCGCGGCCAAGCGCCGGGTCGCCGACAAGCTCGTGTTCGCCAAACTCAGGGACCGCTTCGGCGGCAACCTGCGGTTCCTCATCTCCGGCAGCGCACCGCTGTCCAGGGACATCGCCGAGTGGTTCCATGGCGCCGGCATTGTGATCGCCGAAGGCTACGGGCTGACCGAGACGTCGGCCGGAACGTTCGTGAACCGGCCGCCGATGGTCAGGTTCGGCACGGTCGGCCCGCCGATGCCGGGCACCGAGGTTCGCATCGCCGAGGACGGCGAGGTGCTGTTGCGCGGTCCCGGCAACATGCGCGGTTACCACAACATGCCCGAGGAGACCGCGGCGACGCTGGACGCGGACGGCTGGCTGCACACCGGGGACATCGGCGAGCTTGACGAGGACGGCTACCTGCGGATCACCGACCGGAAGAAGGACCTGATCAAGACATCTGGCGGCAAGTACGTGGCACCGCAGAACATCGAGACCCAGTTCAAGGCGGTCTGCCCGTACGTCAGCCACATGGTGGTGCACGGCGACGGCCGCAACTACTGCACCGCGCTGATCGCCGTCGATCCGGAGGCGATCGTGCCGTGGGCGGAGCAGCATGGGCTGGGCGACCTCGGCTACGCCGAACTGGTCAGCCGGCCTGAGCTGCGCGAGATGCTGGCGCAGCACGTCAAGGAGCTCAATGCGAGCCTGCCGCGCTGGGAGACGATCAAGGAATTCGCGGTGCTGCCGGCCGACCTCACCATCGAGGCCGGCGAGCTGACCCCCAGCCTGAAGATGAAGCGCCGGGTGGTTGAGCAGAAGTACCGTCAACTGCTTGATGGGATGTATGCCGGGCAGCGATGAGCGCTGGCGTGGCGAAGGCACCCCGTTCGGGTGAGGCAGGGTCGGCCGGCGAGCGCGAGACAATGGCACTATGCCCGCCGCGCTACCCGATGGTGATCCGGCGCCGTTGAACGGCGTGCTTCCGCCGCCGGCCCGCGTACGCATCGGCGCACAGCCGTTCGGGATCTACGTGCATGTGCCGTACTGCACCACCCGCTGCGGCTATTGCGACTTCAACACCTACACCGCCGCTGAGCTCGGCGGTGGAGCGAGTCGCCAGGACTACCCGCGGACGGTGATCGACGAGGTTCGGCTGGCCCGCCGGGTGCTCGGTCCGGTTCGGGTGCAGACCGTGTTCTTCGGCGGCGGCACGCCGACGCTGCTCCCGGCAGCCGACCTGGTCGAGATCCTGCGCGCGATCGACTCCGAGTTCGGGCTGGCCGACGGCGCCGAGGTCACCACCGAGGCCAACCCGGAGTCGGTCGACCCGGGTTACCTCGCCGAGCTGCGGGCGGGTGGTTTCACCCGGATGTCGTTCGGCATGCAGAGCGGGGTGCCGCAGGTGCTGGCCGTACTCGACCGGGTCCACTCGCCGGGTCGGCCGGCACAGTGCGTGCGGTGGGCACACGACGCGGGATTCGAGCACGTCAACCTGGATCTGATCTACGGGACGCCGGGCGAGTCGGACGACGGCTGGCGGCGCTCGGTCGACGCCGCGATCGCGGCCGAGCCCGATCACGTCTCCGCGTACGCGCTCATCGTCGAGGACGGCACCCGGCTTGCCAGCCGGATCCGGCGCGGCGAGCTGCCGATGCCGGACGACGATGTGCTGGCCGATCGCTACCTGCTCGCTGACGAGCTGCTCGGACGTGCCGGATTCGGCTGGTACGAGGTGTCCAACTGGGCGACGTCGGCGGCCGCGCGTTGCCGGCACAACCTGCTGTACTGGACCGGCGGCGACTGGTGGGGGGCCGGACCGGGCGCGCACTCGCACGTCGGCGGCACCAGGTGGTGGAACGTGAAGCATCCGGCCGCCTACGCCGACCGGCTGGCCGGCGGGCACAGCCCTGCGCTGGCTCGTGAGGTGCTCGACGACGAGGCGCGGCGGCTGGAACGGATTCTGCTCGGGGTGCGGATCGACGCCGGCCATCCGCTGTCCGACCTGCGGCCGGGTGGGCTGGCCGCGGCCGGTCGGGCGGTCCAGTCCGGTTTGCTGACCGCGGACGGCTATCGGGACGGGCGCGCCGTGCTCACGCTGCGCGGACGCCTGCTCGCCGACGCCGTGGTCCGCGACCTGACCGACTAACTCCAACGTCCGGTCAGGTTACGAACCGTATCGACAGCGGGTAGCGGAACGGCTGGCCCTGGTTGGCCTGGATCGCCCCCACGATTGTGATCACCAACCAGAAGATCCACAATCCGATGCCGAGCGGGATCAGGAAG
>DATAFN010000075.1:0-5606 GCA_036257435.1 Actinomycetes bacterium | reverse complement strand
CGCGACGGGTGGTTTCCAGTTGTCATGTAATGATGATTACATCATTACGCAGAAATCGACCACTCTCCCGTGCCAACCTTGGCGGCGAGCTCCTCGGGATCGGTGGTCGGGGTATCACACGTGAACTCGCGGCACACGTAGGCCGCAGGAGCCCCGCTGACCAGCGGCCGATCGCGGAGCAAGGGCACATTCACCGGCCGGGCCGGATCCCCCAGCGCGACGACGGCGCCCGGCGCGGTCGCCCGCAATGCGACGGCCCGGAGCAGCCGGGTGCGGTCGTCGGCCGCCGGCCCGACGATCGCGATCTCGCGCGGGCCATCGAGCAGCGCCTCGGCGACGGCCAGACCCCACCCGGCAAATCGCGCGTGCCGCACCGCCAGCGCGGACGTTACGCCAAGCGCGCGGATCGCGATCTCGCGGTGCGACGCCGATCCGGTATAGGCCGAGCAGCGCAACAGGGCACCGGCGAGCGCGCTCTGACCCGCCGGAGTGGCGTTATCGGTGGGATCCTGCGGGCGCCTGATCAGCGTCTCTGCGTCGTCGGCGGTGTCGTAGAAACCGCCAGCGCCATCGCCGAAATGCGCCACCGCCACGTCGAGCAGCCCGCCGGCAATAGTCAGCCATTCGTCCTCGCCGGTGACCGCGTAGAGCGCCAACAGGCCCTCGGCAACGTCCGCATAGTCCTCCAGCACACCGGCGGATGAGCCGGCGCGACCATTCCTAGAGGTACGGACCAGCCGATCGCCATGGACACCCGCACCCACGTGGACCGACACCAGCAGATCGGCGGCGGCGAGCGCGGCCTCGACGTAATCCGGACGCTCGAACACCGCACCGGCCTCAGCCAGCGCGGCGATGGCCAGGCCGTTCCAGGCAGCGACCACCTTGTCGTCCCGCCCCGGCCGGACCCGGCGATCGCGTGCGGCCAGAAGTGCCGAGCGCACTCGGCGATAGCGCGCGGCGTCGTCCGGGTCGACACGCAGCTGCAGCACCGAGCTGCCGTGCTCGAACGTGCCGGCATCGGTAACCCCGAACAGCGACGCCGCCCAGGCACCGTCGTCGGCTCCGAGCACCTCGGTGAGCTCCGCCAGAGTCCATACGTAGAACCGGCCCTCGACCCCCTCGCTGTCCGCGTCGAGCGCGGAGGCGAAGCCGCCTTCGGGGGTCTGCAGCTCGCGGATCAGCCACTCCGCGGTCTCCGGCGCGACCCGAGCCGCCAGCGGTTCGCCGCTGGCCCGCCACCAGTTCGTGTAGACCCGCAACAGCAGCGCGTTGTCGTAGAGCATCTTCTCGAAATGCGGCACCACCCAGTCCGCATCCACCGAGTAGCGCGCGAAGCCACCGCCGAGCTGGTCGTACATCCCGCCACGCGCCATCGCCGAGGCGGTCCCGGCCACCATCGCCAGCGCCGGTTGGCCGCCCGTGCGGGCGTAGTCGCGCAGCAGGAACTCCAGCACCATCGAGGGCGGGAACTTGGGCGCCCCGCCGAACCCGCCACGCTCGGAGTCGTAGTCGCGCTGCAACCCGGCCACCGCGGTGGAAAGCAGCTCCGGGGTTGGCACCGGGGCGGCCTCGAAGGCGAACGAGCGGTCGCGCAACTGCCGAGCGACATCCTGGCCGACCTTCTCGATCTCGTCGCGGCGGTCCCGCCACGCCTCCCGGATCGCGGTCATCACCTGGCCGAAGCTGGGCATCCCCAGCCGGGCGGCCGGTGGGAAGTACGTGCCGGTGAAGAACGGCTCGCCGTCCGGTGTTGCGAAGACCGTCATCGGCCAGCCGCCCTGCCCGGTCATCGCCTGGGTGGCCTCCATGTAGACCGCGTCGACGTCCGGCCGTTCCTCCCGGTCGACCTTGATGTTGACGAACGACTCGTTCATCACCTCGGCCGTGGCCGGATCCTCGAACGACTCATGTGCCATCACATGGCACCAGTGGCAAGCCGAGTAACCGACCGAAATGAGCAGCGGGACGTCCCGCCGGCGCGCCTCGGCGAACGCGTCTTCGCCCCACTCCCACCAATGCACCGGGTTCTCCGCGTGCTGCAAGAGGTAGGGCGAGGTGGCACTACCGAGCCGGTTCATTCGGCCACCTTCTCACAGCGGCAACCAGCGGCTCGGAGCGCCGGCGGGGCTGGCACCGCACTACTGGGACAGTGCCCAGGACGGGCGGGCAGGAAGGCTGGACCGGACGAGCCGCAGGGTCACGGCTCGGCCGGGTGCCGTGGCTCCTCGTCGTCGGGCTCCTCCGCGGAATCCGGCGGCGGGAAGTCGATCTTCTTGAGCTGCTTGTTCATTGACCGCATCAGCATCCAGGTCGCGGCGCCGAGTGCCGCAATGATCAGAAATCCGATCGTGCCCGGCGCTACCTTGTCCGCATCTACCGCCTGGGCCAGCAGGTCCATGCGATCCATCGCACACCTCCAGCCGTCATGCCCGCCGTGTCCAGCGCGAACTCGACCGCATGAATCTCGATCAGGTCTTGACGGCTTCTCTGATCCCAGCGAACAGGTCGGTCTCCGGCAACTCGACGTCAACGAGCGACCGAGCCAGCTCGAAATCCTCGGTCGGCCAGATCCGGGCCTGCTCCTCGAGTGGAACCATGAACCAGAAGCCGTCCGGGTCGACCTGGGTGGCATGCGCGATCAGCGCTCGATCGCGCACCTCGAAGTAATCCGCGCACTCAACCCGGGTCGTGATCTCGCGCTCTTCACGGTCGTCCCAGCGCTCCAGCCACTCGGCGAACGGGGACTCGAGACCGGCCTCGAGCATCGCCTCGTGAAACGCGAGCACCCGGGCCTTGGAGAACGTCTGGTTGTAGTACAGCTTCATCGGCTGCCAAGGCTCGCCCGCATCCGGATACCGATCCGGGTCGCCGGCCGCCTCGAATGCCGCTACCGAGATCTTGTGACACATCACATGGTCGGGATGCGGATAGCCGCCGTTCTCGTCATACGTGGTTAGCACCTGCGGGCGGAACTCCCGGATCAGCCGGACCAGCGGCTCGGTGGCCACATCGATCGGTTGCAGCGCGAAACAGTCCTCGGGCAGCGGCGGCAGCGGGTCGCCCTCGGGCAGCCCGGAGTCGACGAACCCGAGCCAGGCCTGCTGCACGCCGAGGATGCGCCTGGCCTCCGCCATCTCGCGCTGCCGCACCTCCGCCATGTTGTCCAAGATCGACTGGTCGTGCTGAAGCTTCGGATTCAGGATCGAGCCGCGCTCGCCACCGGTGCAGGTAGCGACCACGACCCGCACGCCCTCGGCCACGTAGCGGGCCATTGCCGCCGCGCCCTTGCTCGACTCGTCGTCGGGATGGGCGTGCACCGCCAGCAGCCGGAACTGATCACTCACCACAACCTCCCGTAAGGCCCGCACTGCGTGCGGGCGATCGCCTTGGCGAGAATACTCGCCGATGCCACCGACATTCCCCGGGCGAGCTTCGGCGACCACGGCCGGCCGACGGTGGTCGGGCCGAGCCGGCCGGTCGCCCGTCCCCACCACCGACCGGCTGCCGGATATGTGGCCCGATATGGAGTAACGTCCCGCCGCGCGGTGGCGGTAAGATACGGAATCGTGCGCAGAGCGGGCGTCATCGCACGCGTCATCAGGGCTCGAGCCGCCGACGGATCCGAGGTACGTCGGCGGCTGATCGTCATTCCCGGCGATCCTGACCGGCGCATCGCCCGCACCGACGTGCTCACCATGCCTGGCCGGGCGGTCACCGGCCAGCTTCGCGAGTGCCGGGCCGCCCCAGGTCGCTGACCCACCAAGATCACCGAAGGTCAGCTCGAACCCCGGGTTGATAACCTCGGTGTTTTGCCCACGCCGAATCCGGCGAAGTAGTGATCCATCACCCCTATTCGCGAAACAAGGAGCAACTGTGGCCCAGTCCAGCGAGAACGTCACCTGGCTGACCCAGGAAGCGTACGACCGGCTCTCCAGCGAGCTGGAGTACCTGCTCGGCGACGGACGCCTCGAGATGGCCCGCCGGATCGAGGCGGCGCGTGATGAGGGTGACCTCCGCGAGAACGGTGGCTACCACGCCGCCAAGGAGGAGCAGGGCAAGCAAGAGGCACGGATCCGGCAGCTCCAGCAGGTGCTCGAGAAGGCGCGGGTAGGCCAGTCACCCCGGGAAGCCGGCGTGGCGGTGCCCGGCACCGTCGTCAGCGTCCGGTTCGCCGACGGCGACGAGATGACGTTCCTGCTCGGGTCGCGCGAGGTCGCGTCCGGGGAGCTGGACGTGTACTCGGAGCAGTCGCCGCTCGGCTCGGCCATCAACGGAAAGAAGATCGGCGAGTCGGCGACATATGCGCTCCCGAACGGGCGCAAGCTGACCGTAGAGATCGTCGAGGCGAAGCCGTTCACCGGCTGACGCCGACCACTTAACGCCGGACTTTCGCGATCCGGTCCGTCCGGATGTCGCGGCCCGGAAATCGAAAGACCGGCGCTAGGAGAACAGCAGCGTGTAACCGGCGGCCCGGAGGCGGGCCAGCACGTCGTCGCAGTGCCGTGGACCGCGGGTCTCGATCTGGATCGCGACCTCGACCTCGTCCAGGTGCAGCCGGGGCGTGGTCCGCAGGTGCTCGATCTCGAGCACATTCGCGTCGGCCGCCGCCAGCTCGCTGAGCAGGGTCGCCAGCGCACCCGGTCGATCCGGGATCCGTAGCCGGAAAGACAGGAATCGCCCGGCCGCGGCCAGTCCGTGCCGGAGCACGCGCAGCAGCAGGAGCGGGTCGACATTGCCACCCGTGAGCACGACCACGACCGGCGGTTCGAAGGCGTGCGGCTCATCGAGCAGCGCGGCCACCCCGGCCCCACCGGCCGGCTCCACGACCATCTTGGCGCGCTCCAGGCAGTGCAGCAGCCCGCGGGACAGCGCCTCCTCGGATGCCGTGACCACGTCGTCGACCTGGTGCTGGATCAGCTCGAACGGCACCACACCCGGGCATCCGACCGCGATGCCGTCGGCCATCGTCGACATCGAGTCCAGCGCCACCGGGTGCCCGGCCGCAAGAGAGCCCGGGTACGCCGCGGCCTTCTCCGCCTGGACTCCGACCACTCGAACGTCGGGCCGCAGCGACTTGGCAGCGACCGCGACACCCGCCAGCAGCCCGCCCCCGCCGGTCGGCACCACGATCGTCCGGACCTCCGGGCACTGCTCCATGATCTCCAATCCGACTGTGCCCTGGCCGGCGATGATGTCCGGGTGATCGAAGGGGTGGATGAACACCGCGCCGGTGGACTCGGCGTACTCCTGCGCGGCGACCAGCGTCTCGTCGATGGTCGAGCCGTGGAACCGGACGTCGGCGCCGTATCCGGTAGTGGCCGCCACCTTCGGTAGCGGCGCGCCGACCGGCATGAACACGGTGGACTTCACGCCCAGCAACCGCGCGGCCAGGGCGACGCCCTGCGCGTGGTTACCGGCGCTGGCGGCGACCACGCCCATGGCCAGCTCGGACTCGGACAGCCTCGACAGCCGAACGTACGCACCGCGGATCTTGAACGAACCGGCCCGCTGGAGGTTCTCGCACTTCAGCATCACCGGCCCGCCGACCCGTTCGGACAGCGCCCGGGAGCCTTCCACCGGGGTCACCCGGCTCACGTCGCGGA
>DATAFN010000059.1:0-4339 GCA_036257435.1 Actinomycetes bacterium | reverse complement strand
CGCTGTTTGCACCGGTTGTTTCCGTTAGCGCTGCGGATTCCGGTCCGGAGCGCATATCGCGCCGGTAGGCTGCGATAGCTGACTCCGCACCGGGCACCGACTCGGATGAATCGGGGGCCGCGGCTGCGGCCAGCAGCTCCGCTAGCCGCGGATACTCGGGCGGGTCGGCAGCCGAAAGCAGTCGCTCGGCCGATGCCGCATCGAGTCCGTAGCGCCGGGATCCGGTCTGGTTCTTCATGACACCTGGGTAACCGATCACACCGGCATATTCGTTACTGCGGGTTCGCTGATCGAGCGGCATCACGGGTTATCCAGCACCTCGGCGAGCCGGCGCAGTCCGCGGTGCGCGAGCACCCGAACCGTCCCCGGGCGCTTGCCGACGACCCGGGCGGTATGGGCTACGTCGAGGCCGGCGACTACTCGAAGGAGGATGACCTCGGCCTGATCGGGCGGGAGGGCGCCGATGAGCCGTAACGCCGCCTCAGTGGACATCCGATGTTCAACGGACTCAGTGACCTCGTCGCGATGAGGTAACTCGGCCTCGGCGACATCGTGGATGTCGACGGTGGGAGGCCGGCGGCCCTCGGCGCGAAGCCGATCGATACGCCGGGCGCGAGCAATGGTGAACACCCAGGCCCGAAAACTCTGTTCGTCGCCGTCAAAACGATGCATGCCCCGGATGACGCCGAGCCAGGTATCCGACGCGACATCCTCGGCGAGGTCCCCGCACAGCGTGCGCAGCAGCCGCAGCAATCCCGGCTGGACACTGCGGAAGATTTCGAGGAACGCGTGCTCATCGCCGTTCTTGGCAGCGGTCAAGAGCGCAGCGAACCCAAGACCTTCCACACATCCTCACGGCGTACACCAGTCGCTATCCGTTACACCACCTGCCAGATAAGTGCCTTTTGCCGGGATGCTGGCTTGGGAGAGCGCTCTCAGACCGGAAGTTGCTGCGGGCGCTGCGTTGCAACCCTGCATTGAGGGATTGCCGGTCGACCGATCCGGAGAGACGCTGAGCGTATCGGCGGAAAACGATCGCAAGATTTGGGGGGTAGGGGCCAATGCGGTGCATTCGAGCGGCTGCTCGTGGGCCGCCCACAGCTGGTATGAGCCCGGGGGAATGCCCGCCGCACAATCGATGCGGCAATGCCGCACAGCGCAGGGCGACTCCCAATGCAGGTACGGAAATTGTGACTGCCGTCGGCCTGGCCGCGGCGGTCTTTGTTGTGTTCGGATTCCAGGCCACAACCTGACCCTGCGCGAGCACCTGAACCGATAGGAACGGCGGGTGGCCGCGGGTTGATTCGACCCCGCGGCCACCCCGTCCGCGGGATCCCCATGGAAGTGACTACCGCGACTCCACCAGCAGGCCGCGATTGCGCAGCATTCGCCGCTCAAGAGGTGCGAACACGATCAGCTCGACCGCGATCCCGACCACCAGGATCAGGAATATTCCGCTGAGCACCCAGCTCATGTCGTTCAGCTCGCGACCGATATCCAGGTAGCCGCCCAGGCCCAGGCCCAGCTCCGGCGAGATCGCGATCAGCTCGGCGGCCATCAGCGAGCGCCAGGAGAATGCCCAGCCCTGCTTGAGCCCGGCCAGGTAGCCGGGGAACGCGGCCGGCAGCAATACATGCCGGACCGCGCTCAGTCGGCGCGCGCCGAGCACCCGACCGACCCGATGGAACAGCGGCGGTACCTGATCCACCCCGGAGATCAGCCCGATCGCAATCGAGGGCACCGCGCCCAGCAGCACCACCGCGTAGTAGGTGGCGTCGGATAGCCCGAACCAGATGATCGCGGCCGGCACCCAGGCCACCGACGGCATGATCTGTAGGCCGGTGAGGATCGGCTTGATCGCGGTCCGGATCGGCCGCACCCGAGCCACGATCATCCCGATCACGGTCCCGATAACCACCGAGGCGAGGAATCCGACCACGCCGCGCCGGAGGCTGTTCGTCACGGCTGCCTGCACGTTGCCTTCCGCCCACTGCTCGGTCAGCGTGTGCCATACCTCGCTCGGAGGCGGCACCGCATACGCCGGCTTGAGCTCCAGCAGCACGACGAGCTCCCAGACCCCGAGCGCGACTACGATCGCAACGAGCGGCGGCAGCGCCTTGCGCCGCAGCCGGCTCGGCAGGCTCTCGGTCTCGCGCCGTACCACCGACAGCGCGTCGAGCCCGGCAAGCTCGTCTCCGGCACCCGGCGCGGGCACCGCAGCCGGCGGCTTAGTGGTGGCCATGGCGGCGGATCTCCTCGCGTAGGTCCTCGGTGATGACTCCGGCCAAGTGTGCGACGTCGGGCGCCTCGATCCGCCGTGGCTGCGGGATGTCCACCGCCCATTCCTGGACCACCCGGCCCGGCCGGGAGGACATCAGCACGACCCGCTGACCGAGCCGGACCGCCTCGCGCACGTTGTGGGTGACGAACACGATCGACAGTGCGGTCTCCGACCAGATCCGGGTCAGCTCGTCGTGCAGCAGGTCCCGGGTGATCGCGTCCAGGGCGCCGAACGGTTCGTCCATCAGCAGCACCGGCGCGTTCTGGGCCAGCGCGCGGGCCAGCGCGACCCGTTGCCGCATGCCACCGGACAGCTCATGGATCCGGGTCTGGTACGACTGGCCGAGCCGCACCAACTCGAGCAGCCGCTGGGTTTCGGCCCGCCGGTCGGCTCGCGGCACCCCGCGCAGCCGAAGTGCCAGCTCGACATTGCGACCGGCGGTCAGCCACGGGAACAGCGCGGGTTCCTGGAACATCAGCGCGGCCGGCCCGCCCGGTACCTCGATCCGGCCGCTTGTGACGGGCTCCAAGCCGGCTACCAGGTTGAGCAGCGTCGACTTGCCGCAGCCGGAGGCGCCGAGCAGCGCGACGAACTCGCCGGGCGCGACGTCCAGGCTCATCTCATCGAGCACCGGTGGCGTATCGGTCCGCCGATCGAACCGCTTGCTGACCTTGTCGATGCGGACCGCGAAGCCGGTGTCCGTAGTGGTCTCCGGCCGATCGCCGGTTTGCCGCGCCGGCGACAGGTTGGTCGCAGCCATCTGATCACCCGCTCCCGAGCCCGGCGTCCGAGACCACGGGCAGCCCTCGCACCCGGAGAATCGCGTTGAGCGGGCGCAGGTCGTAGATGCCGTGCAGGTTCGGTTCACTGATCAGGTCGGCGGCAGCGGCGTGCTCGGCGGAGCCCACCAGGCTGGTGGCGACCGGATCGAACGTCAGGTCGATGTTCTTCCAGGCGCCGTCGAGCACTGACGTGGGGAGCGGCGCCCCGGTCAGTTCGCCGATCTGGGTGTTCACATCCGTCTTTGCCTGTTCGGGGTGCTTGCCGATCCACTGGATCGCGTCGACGTGAGCTTCGAGTAGCGCTCGGACGGTCTGCGGGTGCTCCTCGAGGAAACCGGTAGCGACGATGAGCTGGGTGGTGACGAACTTGCCCTGCGGCCACAGCGTCTTCTCGTCCACCAGCACCTTCGCGCCGGCTTCCTGAACCAGCCTGGTCACCCACGGCTCGGGCAGCCAAGCGCCGTCGATCTGACCGTCCCGGAACAGTTGCAGCGTGGTGGCGTTCTCGGTACCGGCCTGGATGGTGACCTCACCGCGGCCGGTCTTGGATGTCTTTATACCGTTATCTGCCAACCAGGCGCGCAGTGCGACATCCTGGGTGTTGCCGAGCTGCGGAGTTGCCAGCGTCCTCCCGTGAAGGTCCGCGGCCGAGTTGATCTCCGGCCGCACAACCAGGGCGGCGCCACCCGACGTCGCGCCGGCGATGATCCGGATCGCTTCACCATGACTCTGCACGAACGCGTTGATCGCCGGGTTCGGCCCGATGTAGGCCGCGTCGATCGCGCCACCGAAGATCGCTTCCACCGCTGCCGGGCCCGCATTGAAGACCTGGATGATCAGCTCGGTGTCGTCGAGGCGCTTGGCCAGCAGTCCCTCCTGGACGGCAACCAGCGCCGGGGCATGGGTGACGTTCGCGAAGAAGCCGAGCCGGAGCTCGCTGGCCGGTCCGAGGTCGCGCGCCGGGTCGCCGGAGCCGCCGCCGCAGGCGGCCAGTACCGGCAGGAGCGCGGCGGCCGCGAGCAATGCGCGGTGGGGCCGTCGTGTCGATGTGGTAGGCAACTGGCTTCCTTCCGGCGGCTGCATGAGTGGGTTCCCAATTAATCCGACCTACTAAGTGGGAAAACATACTGGCTCCGAGCGGTTGGTGGCAACGGGAGCACGCACCGGGTAGAGGTGGAAGGACAATCGACCTCGCTGTCGGGCGGTTAGCTCGCGGAGTGCGGCGTCGTGGGCTGCGGTGGACGGAGTGCGATGCGGGCGAGCGGAATTGTGAGTG
>DATAFN010000185.1:0-4273 GCA_036257435.1 Actinomycetes bacterium | reverse complement strand
CACCACCGGCGTGCCGTTCTACGCCAGTGCGCTCGCCGTGCTCAGCGTGAACCGGTTCTTCCTGGCCGGGCTGTCCGCTGCGCTCCCGCACGTGGTGGCCAGCACCGAACTGGTAATGGCGAACTCGGTGTCCACCACGAGCGGGACGATCGCAGCCGTAATCGGCGGCAGCATCGGCTACCTCGCCCGCACAGTGCTGGGCGAGAGCGCCGGCGGGACCGCCGGGATTCTCGTCATCGCGGCGCTGACATACCTCGGATCGGCGTTCGTGGCCACGCGGATAGATAAGGACCGGCTCGGCCCCGAGCCGGGCGCGCCCGGCGAGCAGCGCGGGGCGGGCGACGCCGGGTCCGCACTGGTCGGAGTGGCGATCGGGATGATCGAGGGTGCCCGGCACGTCCGCGAGCGCCCGGCCGCCGGCCGTGCGCTGGGCACGATCGCCGTGCACCGATTCTGCTACGGCGTCTCAACGATCATGATGGTCCTGCTGTACCGGAACTACTTCAACAATCCGGCCAACGCGGAGGCCGGCCTGTCCGGGCTCGCGGTCGTCGTGGTGGCCTCCGGGCTGGGCTACCTGACCGCGGCCGCGGTAACCCCGCCCGGTGCGCGTTACCTGACCAAACCGGGCTGGATCGTGGCCAGCTTCGGGTTGGCCGCGGTCGTCCAGCTGACCCTGGCCGCGTCGTTCAAGGAACCGCTGATCGTGCTGGCCGCCTACTTCCTCGGGGTGGTGGCGCAGGGTGTGAAGATCTGTGTGGACACCATCGTCCAGTCCACGGTCGACGATGGCTACCGCGGCCGGGTGTTCTCGCTCTACGACGTGCTGTTCAACGTCTCGTTCGTGGCTGCCGCGGCATTCGCCGCACTGCTGCTGCCGAGCACCGGAAAGTCGCAGTTGGTGATCGCAATCGTGGCCGCCGGATACCTCCTGGCCGGCGCCGCCTACGGCCTGGCCGAGCTCAGGAGCCAGCGCTCCCGGCCTCGCCCGTTGGGCGGTCAGGGTGGCTCTCCGGCTGCGTCTGCCACCACGCCATGAGAGCGGCCACCGCCGCTTCGTGCTCCATCGGACCGGCGTCCAGCCGCAGCTCGAGCATGTGCCTACGGGCACGGCCGACCAGAGGTCCGGGTTGCAGGCCGAGCAGCTGCATGATCTCGTCGCCGTCGAGATCGGGCCGGATCGCGTCGAGCTCCTCCTGGGCCTGCAAGGCAGCAATCCGCGCTTCCAGGTGATCGTAGGTGCGGGCCAGTGCTTCCGCCTTGCGCCGGTTCCGGGTGGTGCAGTCGGACCTGGTCAGCTTGTGCAGCCGGCTCAGAAGCGGCCCGGCGTCGCGGACGTAGCGGCGAACCGCCGAGTCGGTCCACTCCCCGCTGCCGTACCCGTGAAAGCGCAAGTGCAGCCCCACCAGCCGGGACACGTCTTCGGTGGTGGGCCGGTCGAATTTCAGCGCCCGCATCCTGGCCCTGGTCAGGTTCGCGCCGACCACCTCGTGGAAGTGGAACGAAACCCGGCCGTCGGGCTCCAGCCGCCGGGTCTTGGGCTTACCCACGTCGTGCATGAGGGCGGCGAACCGCAGCACGAAGTCCGGCGACTGGTCCGGTTCCTCGAGCGTTATTGCCTGCTCGAGCACTGTCAGGGTGTGCTCGTAGACGTCCTTGTGCCGGTGGTGCTCGTCGATCTCCAGGCGGAGCTTGGGCAGCTCCGGCAGCATCTGGTCGGCCAGCCCGGTCTCGACCAGGATCTCCAGGCCGGCCCGCGGGTTCGGCGCCGAGATCAACTTGACCAGTTCGTCGCGAACCCGCTCGGCCGAGACGATGTCCAGGCGGTCGGTCATCGCGACGATCGCCTGCCGGACCTCGGGCGCGACGGCGAAACCGAGCTGCGCCGCGAAGCGGGCTGCTCGCATCATCCGCAACGGGTCGTCGGAGAACGAGGACTCCGGGCTGGCCGGAGTGCGCAGCAACTCGCGGGACAGGTCCGCCAGCCCGCCGTACGGATCGACGAATCGGGTCTGGGGCAGGGTCAATGCCATCGCGTTGACGGCGAAGTCCCGGCGCTCCAGATCGCCCTCGAGCGAGTCGCCGAACGCCACCACGGGCTTGCGCGACGTTCGGTCGTAGGCCTCCGACCGATAGGTCGTGATCTCGAGCTGGAAATGGCCGCGGCGGGCGCCGATCGTGCCGAACGCCTTGCCGACATCCCACACCGCATCCGCCCACGGCCGGACCACCGACATGATCTCGCTCGGCCGGGCGGCCGTGGCGAAGTCGAGATCATTTCCGAGCCTGCCGAGCAGCGCGTCCCGGACGGAGCCACCAACCAGTGCCAGGTCGAAGCCGGCCGCAGCGAACCGCTCGCCGAGCTCGACGGCGACCGGAGCAACGCGCAACAGATCGGCGATGGCCCGCTGCTGGCTCTCGGTCAGCGGGGCGGACTGGTGGGGCACGGCGCACCAGGGTACGCCCCTCGGTGCTAGTTGATCTTCGACGTTGCGCCACCGGCGTGACCGCCCGGTACGCGCACTAGCATCGGGTTCATGCCTCGCTCGAATCGGCCGTCTCGCCGCCACGCGCCGTTGTGGCGGGTGGAGGAGACCTCGGCCGGTGGGCTGGTGGTGGACACCGCGGTCGAGCCACCGCAGGCGGTCTTGATCGGGAAGCGGGACCGGAGCGGTCAGCTGCTCTGGTCGCTGCCGAAGGGGCACGTCGAAGCCGGCGAAACCGCCGAGCAGGCCGCCGCCAGGGAGGTCGAGGAGGAGACCGGAATCAAGGCCCGCGTGATCGCCCCGCTCGGTGAGATCGACTACTGGTTCGTCTTCGCCGGCCGGCGCATTCACAAGACCGTGCACCATTTCGTCTTCGAGGCGGTCGACGGGGAGCTCAGCGATCACGACATCGAAGTCGACGCAGTGGAGTGGGTACCGCTATCCGAGGTGGCCGGGCGGCTGGCCTATGCCGACGAACGGCAACTGCTGACGAAGCTGCCACCGTACTTGCTGGAACGGGCATGACCCGCTGGCCCGGTGGCTCGGCGCGTCCCCACATCGCGTTGGCCGCCGTCGCCTTGGTCGCCGTGCTCGGCGCGGTGGCCGGCCCCGCGGCGGCGGGAGTCCGGGAGGCGTGGGCGGCGGTCCAGCCGAGCGAGCCGCTCGCCATTGAGATCTTGCAGGTCAGCCCCGCGGTGCCGACCGAGACCTCAACCCTGACAATCTCCGGCGTGATCCGCAACACCGGGTCGACCCGGATCGGCCAGGTTGAGGTCGGGTTGGCGGTGGGGATCGCACCGCTGACGATCCGTGGGCAGCTCGAACAGGTCGAGGAGGGCCCGCTGCCCGGGCAGACCCGACTGGTACCAGAAAGCCGAGTGGTGATCCCCGAGATCGACCCGAAGGATTTCGCGCCGTTCCGGCTGACCGTGCCGATCAGCGCGCTCGGGCTGCTGCCGACCGATTCCGGTCGCGGTGTCTACCAACTGGACCTGATCGCGATCGCCCCGCAGTCCGGGGTGCCCGCCAGCACCGTCACCACATTCCTGCCGTGGGTGCCGAACGCGGAGTCGATCGCGCCGACGAAGCTGGCCTGGGTGTGGCCGCTCGTGGATCGGCCGGTTCGCGACTCCACAGAGATCTTCACCAACGATCGGCTGGCCAGCTTGCTGGGTCCAGGCGGGCGCCTGCGCGGGCTGGTCGACGCGGCCGCCGGTTCGCCGGTCACTTGGGTCGTCGACCCGGATCTGCTGGAGACCGCGCAGCAGATGTCCGAGGGGTACCAGGTGCGGGTGCGTGGCGGCGGGACCACCGCGGGCAGCGGTCGGGACGCCGCAGCGGAGTGGCTGGACCGCCTTCGGGCCGGGATCGGCAATTCCGAAGTGGTCAACCTGCCGTACGGCGACGTGGACCTGACCGCCCTGCGCCGAAACCTGCTCACCGAGGACATCAGGGCGGCGAACAAGCTCGGTGCAGAGATCGCCCGACATGTGCTCCACGGGGACACCGTCTCCGACGTCGCCTGGCCGCCGGGCGACGTAACCGACCCTCCCACCATGGAGGCGGTCCGAGCCGCCAACCAGCGCGCCATCATCCTGGCCGACTCGGCGCTCCCGCCCACCGGCAGCCTGAACTACACGCCGGACGGGCGCGGCCGGCTGACGACCGCGGCCGGGGATCTCGAAGCGCTGCTGATCGACTCCGGGCTGTCGGCAGTCCTGCGCGCGGGCTCCGGCGGCGGGCCCGGGGCCGGGGCGCTGATGATCCAGCGGTTCCTGGCCGAGACG
>DATAFN010000345.1:0-5946 GCA_036257435.1 Actinomycetes bacterium | reverse complement strand
ACTCGGAGTCCAGGTGCGCGGTGGCCTCATCCAGCACGACCACGCCGGGCGCCTTGAGCAGGAGCCGGGCGATGGCCAGGCGCTGCTTCTCGCCGCCGGACAGCCGGTAGCCACGGTCGCCGACCACGGTGTCTAGCCCGTCCGGCAGGCTGTCGATGAGCTCCCAGATCTGTGCGGCCCGGCAGGCGGCGATCAGCTCGTCGTCATTCGCGTCCGGTTTCGCGTAGACCAGGTTGGCCCGGATCGTGTCGTGGAACATGTGCGCGTCCTGGGTCACCACGCCGACCGTCTGATACAGCGAGGCGAAGCTCAGGTCCCGGACGTCGACCCCGCCGATCCGAACCGCGCCGCCGTTGACGTCGTACAGCCGGGCGATCAGCGACGAGGTCGTGGACTTACCGGAGCCGGACGGGCCGACCAGCGCGACGAGTTCACCGGGGCGTATCCGGAACGACATGTCGTGCAGCACGGTCTGCCCGGTGGTGGTGTCCAGCCTGGCCACCGACTCCAGTGACGCGAGCGACACCTCGTCCGCGGCCGGGTACCGGAACGTCACGTGATCGAACTCCACCGGTTGCGGGCCGGACGACAGCGCGCGCGGTTGCTCGGCCTCGACGACCATCGGCGGTAGGTCCAGCACCTCGAAGACCCGCTCGAACGAAACCAGCGCGGTCATCACGTCGACCCGGACGTTGGACAGCGCGGTGAGCGGCCCGTACAACCGGCCCAGGTACGCGGCGATCGCGAGCAGCGTGCCGATGGACAGTGCGCCGGAGATCGCCAGCTGCCCGCCGATCCCGTAGACCAGCGCAGTCGCCAGCGAGGCCACCAACAGCATCGCGGTAAAGAAGACCCGGCCGATCATCGCGATCCGGATGCCGATGTCGCGGACCACGCCGGCTCGGTCGGCGAACTGCGTGTCCTCCTCGACCGGGCGGCCGAACAGCTTGACCAGCAGCGCGCCGGACACGTTGAAGCGTTCGGTCATGGTCGCGCTCATCGCCGCGTTGTTGTTCATCTGCTCCCTGGTCAGCGCGGACAGCCGGCGGCCGACATACTTCGCCGGCCACAAGAACAGCGGCAGCATGAGCAGCGAAAGCAGGGTGATCTGCCAAGACAGCAGGAACATCACGGTGGCCACCGAGACCAGCGTGATCACGTTGGACACCACACCGGCCAGGGTCGAGGTGAGCGCCTGCTGCGCGCCGATGACGTCGCTGTTGAGCCGGGAGATCAACGCTCCGGTCTGGGTTCGGGTGAAGAACGCGATCGGCATCCGTTGCACGTGCGCGAATACCTTGGTGCGCAGATCGAAGATCACTCCCTCACCGATCTGCGCCGAGTACCACCGCTGGATCAGCGACAGCGCCGCGTCCAGCACTGCAACCAGGGCGACCAGCAGCGCGTACGTGGTCACCACGCCGCGGTCGCCCTTGAGCACCCCGTCGTCGATGATCGTCCGGAGCAGCAGGGGCGTGGCGACCACCACGACCGCGTCGGCGACGACAAGCAGTAGGAAGATCCCGATCTGCCGCCAGTACGGCGCGGCGAAGCGCATAATGCGCCGGACCGTGCCCGGCTTGAGCTTGTGCCCGGCGATCGACTCGTCCTGGCGGAATGACCGCATCATTCCCCAGCCGCCCGCCATGTGTGCCAATTGCCTCGCCTCGCTCGCCGTCACCGGGCTCCGGTTGCCCGGCCCACCGGCATCAACACTGCCCGCCAGCACGGTATGCCGCCACTGCCATTCGAGCCGGTCAGACGTTGGTAAATCGCCACATCCCGGGGCATGCTGGAGGCATGAGAGGTGACCGTGTCGAGGTGGTCGTAGACGCGGGCGGCGAGGTCAGGACGTACGAGCTGACCGCTACCCGGGCCGGCCGGCGGGTGGAGATCTCCACCGGCCGGGGCATCATCGAGGTCACCGAGGTGACCAGGACCGGCAACCCAGTGCGTACCGCCCGGTTCATGGCCAGCCGGGTTCTAGCGCTGGTCGAGCACCCGGCGGGCGACCGGCTCATAGCGGGTGACGAGGCGCCGGCGCCCCGTAGCCAGCGGCTCCGACCCTCCGCCTAGCCCGCTCCCCCGGGCGGTCGCGGCTAGAACGCGGAGATGCCGGTCAGAGCGCGGCCGATCAGCAGCTTCTGGATCTGCGAGGTGCCCTCGTACAGCGTGGCCACCCGAGCATCGCGCAGTAGCTTGCCGGCAACGTACTCGTCGATGTAGCCGTAGCCGCCGTGCACCTGCACACAGTTGTTCGCGGCCCGGATCGCGGCCTCGGTGGCGAACAGCTTCGCCTTCGAGGCGGCCAGCGTGTACGGCTCGCCACGCTCGGCCAGGTCGGCTACCAGCCAGGTCAGCAACCGACCGGCATCGACGTCTACCGCGGTGTCCGCGATCATCTCCTGCACCAGCTGGTGGCCGGCGATCGGCTTGCCGAACTGGGCCCGGCCCCCCGCATAGCCGACCATCGCGTCCAGCGCGGCCTGGGCGGTTCCGACGCTGGACGCGGCGATCGACATCCGCCCGTCGTCCAGTGCGCGCAACGCGATCCGCAGTCCCTCGCCCTCGGCGCCGAGCAGCGCCTCGGGTCCGACGGGCACCGCGTCGAGGATGAGCTCGGCGGTGTCGCAGGACCGCAACCCGAGCTTGCCGTGGATCGGCTGGGCGCTGAACCCGGGCGCATCGGCCGGCACCAGGAACGCGGAGATCCCGCGCGCACCCGGCCCGCCGGTCCGCGCCATCACCAGCGCCACGCCGGCGATCGATCCGTTGGTGATGAACACCTTGCGGCCGGTGATCCGGTAGCCACCGCCGGGCTGCCGCTCGGCCCGGGCGGCCAGCCCGGCCGGATCCGATCCGTAGTCCGGTTCGGTCAACCCGAAGCAGCCGAGCACCTCGCCGGAGGCCATCCGGGGCAGCCACTGGTTGTGCTGCTCGGGGCTGCCGTGCCGGGTGATCGCACCGGCCACCAGGCCGAGATGCACCGACACGATCGAGCGGACGTTCGGATCGCCGCGGCCGAGCTCCTCGATGAGTAGGACATAGGACAGCGGATCGGCACCGCTCCCACCGAACTCGGTCGGGATCGTCAGCCCGAGGTAGCCGCCGGCCCGCAGCGCGTCCAGCGCTTCCGCGGGGAACCGCTCCTCCCGGTCATTTCGAATCGCATGCGGCACCAGGATGTCGTCCGCCCAGTCATGAAACGCGGACCGGAGCGCCCGGTGCTCCGCAGAGAGCCGCAGGTCCACTGTCGTCCTCGCCGCTGGTCGAGATCATGGCCGGATCGCCACGCCCCATGGCGTTTCGGCCATCCCGACCCTAGCGGGAGGTCAGCCCGCCGACACCCCAGCCGGTGCTACTCGTCGCGCTGCTCACGGTGGCGCACCGGCCGGCGTGCCTGCTCAGGGCGTTGATCAGCCCTACTTCTTGGCCTTCCCGCGAGTCGCGCCGCCGCGACCGCGCAACGAGACACCCGACTCGGTAAGAATGCGGTGCACGAACCCGTACGATCGCCCGGTCGACTCGGCCAGCGCACGGATGCTTTCACCGCTCTCGTACTTGCGCTTCAATTCCGCCGCGAGCTTGTCTCGGGTATTGCCGGTGACTCGGCTACCCTTCTTCAGGTCAACCACAGTGCCTCCTCGGGAATACCTGGCCTACCACCCATGATCAAGCATCAAACCTAGATCGGCCAGCATTTTGCACCAGATGACTGACATCAAACCGTCGATCTCTATCCGGGGTCGTCACTAGATCGTTATTTTTCCGACAAACCGGACGTCGTCGGGGATACACCCGACGCGACTCGGACCGGAAACGGTCATGCGAGCGCGACCAGATCCACGTAACCGTCGCTCCAGAGATCCTCAACCCCGTCCGGAAGCAGGATGAGCCGCTCCGGATCGAGCGCGTCGACCGCGCCCTCGTCGTGCGTAACGAGCACGATCGCACCCGGGTAGCCGCTCAGCGCGGCTAGCACCTGGTCCCGGCTGGCCGGGTCGAGGTTGTTCGTCGGCTCGTCGAGCAGCAGCACGTTGGCGCTCGAAACCACCAGCGTCGCGAGCGCCAGCCGGGTCTTCTCGCCACCGGACAGCACGTGCGCCGGCTTGTCCACGTCGTCGCCGCCGAATAGGAACGAGCCCAGCACGGTTCGCGCCTCGGCCTCGGACAGCTGCGGCGCGGCCGCGAGCAGGTTGCCCAGCACGGTGCGGCCGAGATCAAGCGTCTCGTGCTCCTGCGCGTAGTAACCCAGCCGCAGGCCGTGCCCGGGCACTACCATGCCGGTGTCCGGCGGCTCGATACCCGCCAGCAGGCGCAGCAGCGTGGTCTTACCGGCGCCGTTGAGCCCGAGCACCACCACCCGCGAGCCGCGGTCGATGGCCAGGTCGACGTCGGTGAAGACCTCCAGGGAGCCGTAGGACTTGGACAGCCCCGTCGCGGTGAGGGGCGTCTTACCACACGGCGCCGGCGCCGGGAATCGCAGCTTGGCCACCTTGTCGGACCTACGGACCTGCTCGGCTCCGGCCAGCATCCGCTCGGCCCGCCTGGCCATGTTCTGCGCGGCTACCGCCTTGGTCGCCTTGGCCCGCATCCGGTTCGCCTGGTCGAGCAGCGCCGCCGCTTTCTTCTCCGCGTTCGCCCGCTCGCGCTTGCGGCGCCGCTCATCGGTCTCGCGCTGCTGCAGGTAGGCCTTCCAGCCGACGTTGTAGACGTCGAGCTCGGCCCGGTTCGCGTCCAGGTGGAACACGCGGTTCACGCAGTGCTCCACCAGTCCGACATCGTGCGAGATCACGACCAGCCCGCCGCGGTAGGACTTGAGGAACTCGCGCAACCAGCCGATCGAGTCCGCGTCCAGATGGTTGGTCGGCTCGTCGAGCAGCAGCGTCTCGGCGCCGGAGAACAGGATCCGGGCCAGCTCCACCCGGCGCCGCTGGCCACCGGACAGCGTGCCGAGCGGCTGGCCGAGCACCCGATCCGGCAGGCCGAGGCTGGCCGCGATCTGCGCCGCCTCGGACTCGGCCGCGTACCCGCCCCGGGCCAGGAACTCCGCCTCCAGCCGGGCATAGCGGCGCATGGCCCGATCGTGGGTGTCCGGATCGGCGCTGGCCATCGCGCCCTCGGTTTCCCGCACCTCGGCCACGATCTGGTCCAGCCCGCGGGCGGACAGCACCCGGTCCTTGGCCAGCAGGTCCAGATCGCCGGTGCGGGGATCCTGCGGCAGGTATCCGACCGTTCCGGTCCTGGTGACCCGGCCGCCGACCGGTTGGCCCTCCCCGGCCAGCACCCTGGTCAGCGTCGTCTTGCCAGCGCCGTTGCGGCCGACCAAGCCGATCCGATCGGCGGTCGCGATCCGGAACGAGGTAGGCACGAGCAGCGTACGGGCGCCGGCGCGCAGCTCGAGATCGATTGCGGTGATCATGGTTGGACGGCTCCTGGCTGGGGTAGGCGGGCAGCGCACATCAGCCCACGGCAGCCTCTGCCGCGGGCCGGCCCGACCTCAAACCGCCAACATCACCCGATCAGTGTACGGGGCAGTGCCAGTGGATTGCGCCAGGAAGAGCCGCGGCCGGTGTGCTTGATCGCGCCGGAACGGGGCAGAAGGAGCGTTTGGACGGCGGACCCCACTTGGAGTCTTGATGCGCTTCGACGAAAACGCCCAGCTCGACACGTCCCAGGTCCAGGATGTGCGCGGCCGGCGGATCCCGGGTGGCGCCAAGACGATCGGCGGCGGCCTTGGGACGCTCCTGCTGTTGCTGCTGGCCGCCTTTCTCGGACCCAAGCTGGGCCTATCGCCCGAGGACGTCGCCAACCCGCCGGTGGAGGGCGAGGGCAACTCCGAGCTCGCCCAGAAGTGCTCGACCGGGGCCGAGGCCAACAGGTCCGAGGACTGCCGGATCGTGGCGGTCGTCAACAGCGTGCAGGACTACTGGAGCAGCCAGTTCT
>DATAFN010000333.1:0-9215 GCA_036257435.1 Actinomycetes bacterium | reverse complement strand
TAGCGGCGTCCGATCAAGGTACGTCCGGTGTGCTCGTCGACGATGAGAACCTCACCGTCGAGGATCACGTAGTCCTTATCCCGCTTGAACAGCTCCTTGGCCTTGATCGCGTTGTTGAGAAAGCCGACCAGAGGCGTATTGACCGATTCGTACAGGTTCTCGATGCCCAGCCAGTCCTCGACCCGCTCAATGCCGGACTCCAGCACGCCGACCGTGCGTTTCTTCTCGTCGACCTCGTAGTCGTTGTCTCGCCGGAGCCGGTTGGCGACCTTGGCGAACTCCGCATACCACTTGGTCGCCTGATCGGCCGGACCGGAGATGATCAACGGTGTGCGCGCCTCGTCGATGAGGATGGAGTCGACCTCGTCCACGATCGCGTACTGGTGCCCGCGTTGCACGAGCTCGTTGGCCGACCAGGCCATGTTGTCGCGCAGGTAGTCGAAGCCGAACTCGTTGTTCGTTCCGTACGTGATGTCGCAGGCGTAGGCCTTGCGGCGCTCGGCCGGCGGCATCTGGGCCAGGATCACGCCGACGGTTAGCCCGAGGAACCGGTGCACCCGGCCCATCCACTCGGCGTCTCGGTCGGCCAGGTAGTCGTTGACGGTGACCTGGTGCACGCCCCCGCCGCCGAGCGCATTGAGATAAGCGGGCAGCGTCGCGACCAGCGTCTTGCCCTCACCGGTCTTCATTTCGGCGATGTTGCCGAGATGAAGCGCCGCGCCGCCCATGATCTGAACGTCGTAATGACGCTGTCCGAGTGTGCGCTTGGCCGCCTCGCGTACCGTCGCGAACGCTTCGGGAAGGATATCGTCCGGCGTCTCGCCCTGCGCTAGCCGGCTACGGAACTCGTCGGTCAGGCCCTGCAGTTGCGCGTCCGACAGCACTACGAAGTCGTCCTCAATCGCATTCACCTGACGGGCGATCGCCTCGAGCTTGCGCAGGATGCGGCCTTCGCCAGCACGCAAGATCTTGTCGAACATAGCAGGCACCTGGGGGGCTCCTTGCCGGTATCCGCGCCAGGGTGGCGCGCGCAAAACGGGACGGGCGTCAAACCCGCCGTACTGTGGTCATGGTACGAGGTTGTCGCCCTATCTCGGCAACGTTGGCACTCCCGATAACGGATTGAGCCCGCCCACGGTGCCCGGTTGGATAGGTCCGCATGGAGGAAGTCGAGTTCGCTGACGATCGGCTGTACGTCCGGCCCTGGCGACTCGGCGACGCCGCCGCCGTGTACGAGGCCTGCCAGGACCGGGAGATCCAGCGCTGGACCTCGGTGCCCTCGCCATACCTGCGGGAGCACGCCGAGAGCTACGTTGGCGAGATCAGCCCGACCGCTTGGCGTACCGGGTTGGGCGCGATCTTCGGCGTGTTCGACATGCACACCGGCCAGCTACTGGCCGCCACCGGCGTGCATCACATCAGCGAACGCGAGGTTCCTGTCGGCGGGCGCGCGGAACTGGGCTACTGGTGCGCTCCCTGGGCACGCGGCAAGGGCGTGATGACCGACGCGTCCCGGCTGGTATGCGAGTGGGCGTTCGCCGACCCGAGCAGCGGCGGACTCGGTCTGGCCCGGATCGACTGGCACGCCGAGGTCGGCAACCACGCGTCTCGCCGAGTCGCCGAGAAGCTCGGCTTCACCATCGAGGGCATACTGCGGCAACGGATCGTGCATCGGAACCAGCGTCAGGACGCCTGGGCCGCCGGGCTGCTGCGCGGCGAGCTTCGCTGATGCGCGAGCCGCTAGCGCACATGCGCAAGCTCGCTCTGCCGCCGGAGCCGGTGGAGATCGCGGCCGGCTGGCTCCAGCTCACGCCATGGACCAGCGATCTCGCTCCGGAGATCGCGGAGTTCATTAGCGACCCCGAGTTCCGGCGCTGGTACGTGCACCCGCCGGACCTCGGCGCGGATGCCGCCGAACGCTGGATCCGCGGCCGGGCCGAGCGCTGGCGTTCCGGTGACCTGCTCAGCCTCGCGGTCCGGGACGCCACGACCGGCGGTCTGCTCGGTGACGTTCAGCTATCCGACCTGTCCCCCTGGGACGGCTCCGCCTGGATCGGCTACTCGACCGCACCGGCTGCTCGCGGTCGGGGGGTCGCGCCGCACGCGGTCGGCGCGCTGACCCGGTGGGGGTTCCAGGCGATTGGGCTGCACCGGATCCAGCTCGGGCATGCGGTGGAGAACCCGGCGTCCTGCCGTGTCGCGATCAAGGCCGGCTACCCGGCCGAGGGGATCTTGCGATCGTCGCTTCCACGGCCCACCGGCGGCTGGTGGGACATGGAGGTCCACGCGGTGATCAACCCTGCCGACTCCTGACCTGGGCCGGATCCTGTGCATCCGAGTCCGGCCTGGGGGCAGCCGGGCGGACGCCGGGCGCCGGAGCGGGCGACGGGGAGCCGGCCGGTACTCGGTCGGCCGGTGGCTGGCCTTCGGCCGACGCGGGAGGGCCGCCCGGTCCGGGTGGTTGACCGGGGGCCGGCGCGGCCGGCTGACCACCTGGCTGGGGTCCACCTGGCTGCCGCTGGCCGGGGGGCGGCGCAGCAGGCTGGCCACCTGTCTGCGGTCCGCCTGGCTGTCGTTGGCCAAGGGCCGGCGTAGCAGGCTGGCCACCTGGCTGAACCGGCGCAGCAGGCTGGCCACCTGGCTGCCGCTGACCGGGGGCCGGTACGACGTCCCGATCCTGTTGAAGATCGACGATCTGGCGGGTCGGCCCGGCCAGCGACTGGCCGTACCGGCACACCCACCGGTGACCATCGGTGGCGGCCGCGACGAAGCCGTCCCGTACCGGGCCCTGCTGGACCAGGTGAGCGGCGATGCCGTACAGGTGTGAGGCCACCTCAGCCGGGGACAGGCCGGTAAACCGGCACTGGACATCCGGAAGTCCCAGAATGTCCAGCCCGCGGGTATCCATGACGTTCTCACCGCTGTCGGCGAGGGTGAAAAAGCGCACGTTGAACGGCAACGTCGGCGCGGTCAAGCCGGTCCGGGGATCGACCACCTTCTGCGCCGGCTTCCAGTCGATCGCGAGCGGCGGCGCTATCTCAACGACGGTCCGCACCGCCTCGACCATGAACCGCAGCCGAACCGCCGGTGGCAGCGTACGGGCCAGGAAGTCCGAAACGAACACACCCCGGGTGCACCTGGCCACCGCATCGGCCGCGCCCGGCCAGTCCCAGGTCTGCTGGAGGGAATCGGCGGCGAGCTCAGGGCTGTAGCCCACTTCGGTGGGGGTGATGACCAGCTGCGCATTCGTGCGCACGTCCGCGAAGTGCGCGTGCAGGTCGCCGATGATGAAGCCGAGACTGCTGTCCATCCCCTCGATGGGCACGACCGCGCCCAGTCTGCTCCGCAAAGCACCGAGCAGCCGGACCTCGTCGAACTCGGGCTGTTGGTCGTACAGCAGCTCGACGGCGTACACGCCAGGTGGGTTGCTCATAACTGCCTAGTCAACCGCACGAAACTGTCGGTGTCCCCCCGTACGATCCGGCTCGTGGCCGCCGAACTCGCCTTGACTGCCGACGAAGCCCGCCGGATTGCGCTGCGCGCTCAGGGACTCCTTGGCGTCCGATCCCGGCGCGGCGATGTGTCCGGGCTGTTGCGCGAACTGGGCGCGGTGCAACTCGACACGATCTCGGTGCTGGCTCGCTCCCACGAGCTGGTGCCGTATGCGCGGCTGGGAGCCGTGGGTCGGGCCGCTGTCGAGCGGGCGTATTGGGGCCACCGGCCGGCACGCGCGTTCGAGTACTGGTCGCACGCCGCCTGCGTGCTCCCGACCGAGGAGTGGCCCTACTTCGCATTCCGGCGCCGGGCGGTCCGCGAGCGCGGGCGGCGCTGGCACCGGCTGTCCGAGCAGACCTGCGCCGATGTGCTGATCAGGCTGAAGGCCGAGGGCCCGATGACCGCGACCGACCTCGGCGGGGCCAAAGCCGGCGGCGAATGGTGGGACTGGTCGGACGTAAAGATCGCCGTCGAGTGGCTGCTCGACATCGGCGAGGTGATCTGCGTCGAGCGGCGCGGTTGGCGCCGCGTGTACGACCTGCCGGAGCGCGTGCTGCCGCCCGGCCTGCTCGGCCAGGATCCGGACGACGAGGAGTGCCTGACCAGGTTGGTTGGCTTCGCCGGTCAGGCGCTCGGCGTCGCCACAATCGGCGACCTGGCCGACTACCACCGGCTCAAACAAGCGGACGTGAAGCGGGTCGTCGGCGGGAGCGGGCTGGTTGCGGTCCAGGTCGCCGGCTGGCACAACGGCGTGGCCTGGGCCGATCCGCTGGCGCTGGCCGCTCCGGCGCGGGGCCGGCACCGCACCACACTGCTCTCGCCGTTCGACTCGCTAATCTGGGACCGCCGCCGCACGTCACGTATCTTCGGGTTCGATCATCGCCTGGAGGCGTACACGCCCGCTCCGAAGCGGGTGCACGGCTACTTCACGATGCCACTGCTCGCCGGCGGCCAGCTGGTTGGACGGGTGGACCCGAAACGATCCGGTCGCACGCTGGTGGCTCGCCAGCTCTCGGTGGACAGCGGCGGGGTTATCGAACCGATGGCAGGCGCGCTCATCGAGGCCGCGGCCTGGGTCGGCTGCGACAATGTCGCGGTCGAGCAGGTCAGCCCGGAGCAGCACGCGACACCGCTGCTGGCGCTGCTCACCTAGCTTCGTGGCCCGCCATGCCTGCTCGCACGATCCCGATCAGGTGATCTCGAGGATCTTCTCCCGGACCGCGTAGACCACCGCCTCCATCCGCGAGTGCAGCTGGAGCTTCTCCAGAATGTTGCGGATGTGGTTCTTCACCGTGTTCTCGCTGATGAACAGCTCTTTTGCGATCTCGCGGTTGTTCATCCCGCGGGCCACCAGCCGGAGCACCTCCAGTTCGCGGTCGGTGAGCCGGGGCGCCGGCACCTGCTCGCGCTCGTCCTTGGTCTTGATCATCGAGGCGAACTCGCTCAGCAGCTTCGAGGCCATCGAGGGCGAGATGAGCGACTGCCCGCCGGCAACGGCCCGGATCGCCGCGGAAACCTCGTCGGTGGAGATTTCCTTCAACAGGTAGCCGCTAGCCCCGGCCTTGATTGCGTCATAGAGATCGGCCTCTTCGTCGCTGATGGTCAGCATCAGGATGCGCGAGCTCGGCACGACCTCCTTGATGCCGGCGCAGGCCTCGATCCCGCTCCGTTTGGGCATTCGGATGTCCAGCAGCACGACGTCGGGTAGCAGATCGGCGGCCCGGCTGACCGCCTGCGCGCCGTCGCCGGCCTCACCCACCAGGTCGATGTCCGGCTCCTGCGCGAGCACCATCTGCAGGCCGCGCCGGAACAGCACATGATCGTCGACCACGAGCACTCTGATGGGTTCGGTGACGGTCGCGGTAGCTCCGCCAGCGATCGAGGTGTCCGGCATGAGACCCTCGCTCACCTGCTTGCCCTCCCTGACCGGTGGCGTCCCGGTATCCGCCGAATCATGACACAGCGCAACCTACGGTAACCGACGGTCGGTCGGGGAAAGCGCGCGCGTCTGTCAGACCTCAAGACGAATGACCCCGTAGTCGTAGCCTCGCCGCCGGTACACGACGCTGGGCAGCTTGGACTCGGCATCCACGAACAAGTAGAAGTCGTGCCCTACCAATTCCATCTCGTACAGCGCCTGGTCGAGCGTCATCGGGCTGGCCTGGTGCACCTTCTCCCGCATGACCAGCGGCCCCTCCCCGTCGACCTGGATCAGCGGCGGATTGGCGGAACCCGACACGCCGCGACCGGGCCGCCGGTCCGCGTAGGTGTCCGTCTCGGTGTCGTCCTCGGCGTCGGCCTCGGCGTCGGGCCCGGCGTCGGCCTTGGTGCCAGCGGTTGCGGCGCCGTTGCGGCCGCCCAGCGCGGCCGTAGCGTCCGCCACGGACTTCGGCGAATGCCGGCCGTAGTGAATGCGGCGCCGGTCGGCCACTTTGCGCAGGCGCATCTCGAGCTTCGCGTATGCCAGGTCCAGCGCGGCATACTGATCATCGGCGCTCGCTTCGGCCCGGATCACCGGGCCGCGAGACCGACACGTGATCTCGACGCGGTCGCGCTTGCTGGCCTGCCGCGGGTTGTGCTCCTTGGACACTTCGACATCTAGAGCGATGACCTTGCCGTCGAGCCGCGTCAGCTTGCTGAGCTTCTGGACGACATGCGCCTTGAATCGCTCGGTCACCTCGGTGTGCCGGCTCTTGACGACGATGTCCACTCGGGACCTCCCTGCTCGCCTTTCCTCCGGAGCTAGATGACACCCGCCCGGCCGACCTGGTCTTCGACCCCACATTCGCCTGCTGAGGGTCTCGCAGCGTTATGCCACTACCCCCCTTCTCTCGATTCGAAAGACATCCGGTCTTCCGGCGAGGCAGGACTTACTCCTAAGCCGCACCGTGATCGGTCGACGAAAAGTCGCCTTACGTGGGCCGCTTTGCCTGCGGCTGGCATCGGCTTGCCGAGACCGATCACCGTTGGTGTAACGGTCGATCTCGACGCAACCACGGACCCGGGCGGGTGCCATACCGGAGACGCTAACCGCATCCGGCAAGGACGGGTAGAGGGCTTGTCTCGACCGACCGGGTAGCTGGGCCTGACGACGCACCGTAGCGGCGACCACCGCGGCCCCGATCACCACGCCCCCGGCCTCGCGGAGCGCACGAGCAGCCTCGGCAAGGGTGGCACCGGTGGTCAGCACATCATCTACCAGCACGATCTCTCGACCGGTGACCAGCTCGACCAGCCGACGCGGCACCACCAAGGCCCCGGACAGGTTCAGCCATCGCTCGTCGGAGGACAGCCCGGCCTGGTCGATCACGCTGCGTGAGTGTCGAAGGACCGGGCGCAGTGTCACTGCGCCCCCACCGCGGCGGACCGTCGCGACGGCCGCCCGAGACAGCCGAGCCGTTGGATCGTAGCCGCGGCGGCGAACCGCCGAACGAGACGACGGCACCGCGACCACGATCGTCGGCCTTCGGTGCAGCGGGCTCAATCCGGCCGATCCCGATCGTCCGGCTCGCACGCTTTGACCCCGGCCGCGGGTGCCCAACCGAGGCGCACCGGCATGGTCGAGAGCGGACCGCAGTGCCCGCCCAAGCGCAGCGCCCAGCGGGCGAGCCAACCCGGCCCGGCCATGCTCCTTGTGTTCGATGATCGCGGACTGGACCGGACCGGCGTAGTCGGCCGCCGAGAATGGCACCGGCAGGCCGGGTGGTGCCGGTGTCGGCCAGCAGCACCGGACCGGCCCGGCAAGCGAAGCCAGGCACCCGGCACACAGCGACCCGACGCCACTTCCGCTGGACCGGCAGCCGGCACACCGGTCGGGGAACATCAGTCCCGCCAGCACCCTGCCCAGGTCGGCCACCTGATCGACTGCCCAAGCCATGCCGCCACGCTCTCGCGTGGTGGCACCGTCGGGCCAGCGCCGAAGCGCCGCCGGTGGACAACTATTCGGCTGTGAACATCCGCCGACGGCGAACGTTTCTGGGGCTAACCGGGATAGGCCGGTGAGATGCCGTCGGTAAGCCGAATCCAGAACCGGGTCGGCGCCGGGCCGGTGGAGGTGGACAGCTCCCAGATCTCGCCGTCTCTGGTGCCGACCAGAATCGGCACGTCGGGACCACCGGCGGCAACCGTGACCGGGCCGTCCAGTGGTGGCAGCGGGTCCGGCGTCCGGCCGTCCACGCCGACCTCGAACGGCTGCACCAACTCGCCCTCCGCATCCTTGATCAGCACAACCAGCCGCTGCGGATCCACCCAGGCCACGTCGAGCGCCGGCTTCAGCTGCGGAGCGAGCTCGTGCAGCGCCACGATCGAGACCGGCCGGACCTTGCGCCGCGGGTCCGGCGAATCGGGCTGGACCGGCGCAGTCTTGACAAAGCCCAGTTCGAGCTGCGCCTCTTCATCCGGCAGCTGCGTGATCATCGCCACCCTGGTGCCGTCTGACGAGACTGCCAGCGCCGTGATCTTGCGATCGCCGAGCTCGTCCACCGACACTTCGTGCTTGCCGGCGTCGTCGAAGAAGTACACCCGCGGTGCGGCCGGATGCTGATCGACCACCCACAACCCGCCGAACCGGTCCCAGCTCGGCGAGGCGAGCGCGGACGCACCCGAATGAAGTGGCTCGGGTCGCTCGCTCGTCGGATCCAGCCGGATCTTGAACAACTTGGTCCGATCTTGGCTCACTCCGGCCACGTCGCGTGTACTCGGCGAAACCGCGAACGCGGCCAGCCGCTCGAGCCGATCGCCGCCCGCACCGGCGGACACCCGTTCCGGTTTCGCGCCGGGAATCGGGTCGTACGTCATGAGCCCGCTCTCTCCCAGCAGATAGAAGCGCTCGAACTCGGCGCTGGGCGTGGACGGCTGATACAGCTCCCAGTCCGCCGTGGTGGTGGGACGCGGATAGAGGGGAACGCCGTCCACGGTGACCACGACCGGAGCGCCCTCACTTACCCCGGACAGCGACCAGACCAGTTGCGCAGTCAGGAGCTTTCGCTCGGCGTCGTCCAATCCCGCGGCGGTTCGATCCAGCCGTACCGTGATCTGGCCGTTGACCGCGGTCACCGGTCGGGACGCGAGCCGGGTCCCGGTCGGCACCGCGCTCACCACCGCATCGGCCAGGCGATCGGCCGGCCCCCGCAGCACCGCCTCGGTAACCGCGGTGAGCAGGTCGGCCCGCTTCGGCAGGTAGATCGGGTCCGGCACCAGCACCCGATAGGACGGGTCGAAGAAATACAGGTCGATCGGCTCGTCGGTGGACACGTACTCCCGGGTGAAGTCGATGTTGGCAACCAGCACACCCGACGGCGGGTGGTCGATCCGCCACTCACCGCCGATCTTGGTCACGTCGAACTGCTGCGTGAGCAACGAATCGGGCTGGGCGGGAAGGTATCGACCGTCCGGACGAACCTCGCCGACCAGGAAGGACTCCAGCCTCAAGCCGCTCGGCTCCGTGCGCACTTCTCGTTTGGTCTCGTCGTAGACCCGCACGCGTGCGCTCGGATCCCAGTCATCGGGCGCGGCCAGGTACTCCTTGGCGATGGCGAAGTCCGGCTCGACACTGTTCATCGCGTCGAGGAACCCGTTGACGATCTGGGTCTGGTCCATCCCGGGCCGCGGCGGACTTGCGTACACCCGCACCTCGGAGTCGATGCCCGGTTGCTCGGCAGCGTTGCCGGCAGCGGCCTCGCGAACCGCTCCCGACGTCGGCATCGAGGCGCAGCCGGGCA
>DATAFN010000316.1:0-16395 GCA_036257435.1 Actinomycetes bacterium | reverse complement strand
GAGCCGGCTCCGGCAAGATGCCGACCTGGCCGGCAATCGCTCGTGCCGTTCGCGGATCGTCTCCGGTGATCATTACTGCGGTGATCCCGGCCGACCGACAGGCCGCCACCGCGGCAGCGGCCTCCGGCCGGGCCGGGTCGGACATCGCGACCACTCCGACCAGCCGTAGCCCGGACTCGATGGCATCCGGATCGTCCAATGCCTCCGGCGCCACGGGCAGCTCACGATCGGCTAGGGCGAGCACCCGGTAGCCGCCGGCCGCCCAGGTCGCAGCGATAACTGCGGCCTGATCGGCAATCCCGGCGTCGGCCGGATCGACCAGCCGGAGCACTGCTTCTGGGGCGCCCTTCGTGGCTGCCCAATACCCGGGGCCATGCCGATGCACCGTTGTCATCCGCCGCCGGTTCGCGTCGAAGCCGATCTCGGCAAGCCGCGGCCGTTGCCGAAGCAGCGCATCGCGCTCGACACCTAGCTTGCCGGCCAGTGCGAGCAGGCTTGCTTCGGTTGGATCGCCGGTCGCAATCCAGGCGTGCTCAGCGCTGTCGCCGGGCGGCGGGCGGAGTGACGCGTCGTTGCACGCCGCGCCGACCGCAGCCAGCCGGCGCAGCGCCTCGTCCTGTTCCGAACCGGGCACGTCGACTCGGACCGACACCGGCTGGACGCTGCCCACCGGTGCGTAACCGGAACCGGCCACCCGGTACTCCCCGAAGGGGGTCCAGACTCGCTGCACCAGCATCCTGTTCTCGGTCAGGGTCCCCGTCTTGTCGGTACAGATGACCGTGACCGAACCCAGCGTCTCCACCGCCGGCAGTCGGCGGGTCAATGCGCGCCGGCGCGCCATCCGCTGCGCGCCCAGCGCGAGCGACACGGCGACCACCACGGGTCGGCCCTCGGGGATGGCGGCAACCGCCAGGCTGACCGCGGTCAGCAGCATCAGATCAATTGGCTCGCCGCGAAGGACACCGGTGACGAAGACCACGGCGCAGACCACCAGCGCGGCCAGCCCAAGCCACCGGCCGAGCACCGCGAGCCGCCGCTGCAGCGGCGTGGACTCGCGATGATCTGCGCCAAGCAGCCCGGCGATCCGGCCGAGCTCGGTGGACATTCCGCTGGCCACCACGAGACCCGTACCGCGACCCGCGGTGACCGCGGTACCACGCAAGGCCATGTTGAACCGCTCGGATACCGGTATCGTGGCCGCTGCCGCACCGACGTCCAGGATCGGATCGTCGGTCTTGCTCACCGGCTCGGACTCGCCGGTCAGCGCAGCCTCCGAGATCCGCAAACCCTTCGCCTCGGTCAGCCGAACGTCCGCGGCCACCACGTCGCCCGGCGCAAGCAGAACCAGGTCTCCCGGGACGATCTCGGCCGCCGCGATCTCGGCCGCCACGCCGTCCCGAACCACCCGGGCGCGCGGCTCCGTCATGGCACTGAGCGCGGCTAGGGCACGATCCGCGCGGTACTCCTGGACAAATCCGATCACGGCATTCACGATCACGATCGCGATGATCACCGCGGTGTCGGTAAGATCCCCCAGCAGACCGGTAATCACCGCGGCGATCATCAAAACCACGATCATGCTGTTGGCGAACTGGCGTGTGAATAGCAGCCACGGCGTGATCCGGTCGGCGGTGGCCAGCTCGTTACGACCGAACCGACCTAGCCGCGCCTGCGCCTCGGCTGCGGTCAGACCGGCGCGGCCATCGGTCTCCAGCCCGGCCGCGACCAGCTCCGAACTCGCCAGCCACGGCCGTGTCAACACACTGTCGAGCGGCTTCTCGAGCATCGGCTCGGACTGGGGGCTACAGTTCCGCGGTCTCGGACACGACCACGACCGGACAGGTGGCGAGCTGGATGCAGGTCCGCAGCACCGGCCGGAGCGGCTCGTCCGCATCCAGCTTTCGGGTACCGATCACCAGGAGTTCGGCCTTGTCTGCCACCCTGGCCAGCACCTCGCCGGGCCGACCGCGCTCGGCCTGCTGCGTCACCTCGAGCGCGGGATCGGAACCCAGCGCCGCGTTGACTGCGGCCGCCAAGGTATCCCGGAGCGCGGCGAGCCGGTCCTCGGGTCGCGAGCTCTGCCAGAGGTAAGGTCCGGCGCTGTCGTGCACATCCGGGTCCACCCCGACCACGCACAGCGGGACCGCCCGCTCGATGGCGGCCTGGGCGGCCCATCGCAGCGCCGCGATCGATGCCGGGGAGCCGTCCACGCCGACCACCACTCGGCAGTCTCGATCACTCGCCATCACAACCTCCACGAATCGCGGCCAACCGACATCTTCACCCTGCCGTATGTCAGCCGTACAGCAAGCAGGAGAGCATTCCGAACGGATCCTGCCGGCCCGCGGAGGTGACCCGCGGCTCGGTCGGCAGCAGCAGCTACAGCGATCAAGGACCGAACGCCTCCTACTTCGGGACTTCCGTCTTTACCGGTGGGCCCCTCCGATGTAGTGGGCTGGAGGTGACTCACGTAGGAGGTGAACCCATGCCACACCCCGTTGTGCACTTCGAGATCGGCGGAAGCGACGATGACCGGCTGACTGATTTCTATCGCGCGTTGTTCGGCTGGGAACCGCAGGAGGCCGGTCCCGGCTACTGGCTGGTGCCGGCACAGGACGGCGGGATCGGCGGTGGCCTGATGCAGACGTCCTCCGATATGCCGGCGTACGTGACCGTGTACGTGGCGGTCGACGACCTCTGGACAAGCCTGAACCGCGCGGCCGAGCTCGGCGGCAAGGTGGTCGTCGAGCCCAGGCAGATTCCTGGCATTGGCTCGTTCGCGCTACTTCAGGATCCTGACGGCAACATGATCGGACTGTTCCGCGAGAGCTGACCCCGGGCCATCCGGACGATCATGAGACGTCGCAGGCCGGCGAGTGTCGAACCCGCGGAGGCAGGAGTGTCCGACGCACCGCGTAGCGTCCCACCGGCACGGCTGCAGTGGCGGCATGTCAGCGTGGACGGCCGGCCGGCCGTCTACGCCATCGCCGGTCACGGCCCACCGGCGGTGTTCCTGCACGGCTGGGGACTATCTCACCGGTCCTACCGCAGGGTGCTGGACCGGCTCGCCGACGAGGGCATGCGCGTCTACGCACCGGCCCTGCCCAGGTTCGGCGGTACCGCGGAGCTGCCGCGTCATCAGCGCAGCCTGCGCGGCTACGCACGGTGGCTCGTCCACTTCCTGGACAGGACCGGGGTGGCGGACCCGGTCACGCTCATGGGGCACTCGTTCGGCGGCGGAGTCGCCATCCAGACCGCGCACGACTGGCCGGCGCGGATCGAACGGCTAGTGATCATAAACTCGATCGGTGGGACGACCTGGACGGACACCGGAGGGATCGTCCGATCGCTGCGGGAACGACCGTGGTGGGACTGGGGCCTGCACCTGCAGGCCGACTTCCTGTCCGGGCGCCACCTCAGGCGGGTGCTGCCGGTCATCGCCGCCGACGCGGTACCGAACCTGCTGCGCAATCCCCGAGCCATCTGGCAGGTCGCACACCTCGCCCGCACCGCCGAGCTGACCAGTGAACTCGAGGAGCTCAAGCGACGCCGGCTACCCGTGGTGATCCTCTGGGGGGAGCGGGACACCGTCATCCCGCACGCGGCCTTGCAGTCCCTGCGCGCGGCGCTGGGAGATCCGCACGTCATCACGGTGCCCGGCACCCACTCGTGGCTGCTGACCGATCCCGACACGTTCGGTGAGGTCATCACCAACGTGATCAGCGTGGCTTCGCCCGACCGGTAAGGGAGTCGGGACTGGACGCCGCCCCTGCGCGAGTCGTCGCGAAGTACACCTGGACGAGCGGAATCGGCACGGGTGAGGCGGCCAAGGCACCGTGGACGGCCGTGCGGATTCGAACCCGTGCCGGTTCCGGGACCGGCACGTCGCCTATCGAACAGACGATCAGCCGGGTGGCGTCACCCGATACCTCGATGGACAGCGGGAATGTCACGCCGGCCTGGACCGCCGCGCGCCTGGCTGCGTGCACAACCGCTCGCCGGACCGCCGGGCCAGGTCGGGCGACCGCCTCCACACACGCCTCGACCACATCCGCGGGCTGGCAGGTGTGGTCCGGAACGGGCCACCGGGATCCGGTGGAGTCAGCATGTCCGGTCACTATCACCGGGATGCCACGATGGTGGGCGCAAATCCGCGCCAGCTCGCGGTCGGTCAGGGGCATGGTGTCGCTTCGGGCGTCGACCACGACCGCGACCTCGGGATCGTCCAGAACGCACGTTCCGGTTGGGCTCATTGCCGAACAGTAGACCGCCATGGATGTCTGGCAGTGCTGGACCTCGTGTCCGGCGTTGATCAGCCGCCGGGTGACCTCCAGACCGTCGCCTCGGTACTGCTCCGTGACCAGGATCTTCATCGGAACCTCCGTACGCCCGGCCCGGCCCCACCGTCCGGGGGATTCATCCAGCGTTGCCGCCAGATCGGAGGTCCCCTAGGGCCGCACGTCCCACGCTGGGGGGACCAACGTGCCTGGTTTCAAACGACGGCTGATCAGGCCGGGCGGGTCGCAGCCGGCCCGGCGGCCTTGTCCTGATGGTGGCCCCGCTCGACGAGACCGGCGGTCAGCAGCAAAGCGCCGATCACGATCGCGGGCACTGCCACCACGCGCAACGGGGCCGACCCGGTGGCGACCACGGCAGCGAGCCCGATGACCAGCAGCATCGCTCCGGCCGGCAACGCCCGGTGCCAGCCCAGCGCGGCGATGGGCATCAGCAGGGCCAGGCATGCCACCGCCCGGACCGGCCCGTTGGTGCTCTCAAAGCTCCGCCAGGTGTGCGGTGCCGCGATGCTCCACAGGGCAGCGACCACCCACACCGCGCTGAGCGCCTCAAGGACGGGTTGAGCCACCGAGGGGCGGGCCAGCGCCAGCCCGAGGAGGACGATCAGGGGCACGAGCCACAGTGCGATCAACCCGACGGCCTCCCACCCACCGGGGTCGGCGAAGGTCTCGCCAGCCGTGAACATCACCGCGAGCAGACCGAACAGACCGGCCAGCACCATCGCCATGATCGTTAGGCCGCGAACGACCTGGGATTCGGTTGTCACGACACCATCTCCCTCGAGGAGACCCCAAGATCAGTCTTCCCGTCCGGAGGTGTCCGAGGTAGAGACTTAGGTCCTCGGGGGGTGCTCGGGAAGTGCCGTTACCGCGCGCCACCGTGTCCAAATGAACTTCGTCACATCGGATCCGGACATTTCACACGGCGGTGCGCACCTGCCGCCCATCACGTCGATGAACACGGACCGTTTCCATCGCACGCCGCCATGTCGGCGAACGTGTCATCCAAGTGAAGCCACCATGCAACGCATCAAGCGGAGTCGGACACTGGGGACCAACGAGCAGTGTTGCGATGGTGCACGATGTGGCCATGGTGAAGCCGGCACCGCAGGTTGGGTCCGAAGTGCTCCTGACGGACCTGTACGAGGTCACCATGGCCCTCGCCTATCTCACCGAGGGCATGACCGACGACGCCACCTTCAGCCTGTTCGTCCGCGAAGTGCCGCCAGACCGCGGATTCCTCGTGGCCGCGGGGGTGGAGTCGGTGCTCGACTACCTGTCCAGGCTGAACGTCGACGATGCGGTCGTGGCCGGATTCGCGGCGGCGCTGGGTCGATCACCGGGCGAGCTCGCGCCCCTGCGCGGCCTGCGGTTCACCGGAGATGTGTGGGCGATCCCCGAAGGTCGGATCGCGCTGCCCGACGAACCGCTGCTGGAGATCACCGCTCCGCTCCCGCAAGCGCAGCTGGTCGAGACCTACGTCCTGAACCAGATCAGCCACCAGACCGCGCTGGCATCGAAGGCGGCGCGCTGCGTGCTCGCCGCGCGGGGACGGCCGGTCGTCGACTTCGCGCTGCGCCGCTGCCACGGCCTGGACGCGGGTATGCACGCGGCCCGGGCCGGCGCCGTCGTGGGTTTCGCGGCGACCAGCAACGTCGCAGCCTCCGGCCGGTACGGCCTACCCGCGACCGGCACGATGGCACATTCGTTCGTCGAGGCCTTCGGTGCCGAGCGCGACGCGTTCCAGGTGTTTGTCCGGAACACCCGCGGGCCGGTGACCCTGCTCGTCGATACCTACGACACCGCACACGGAGTCCACCTCGCCGCGGAGATCCTGGCTGCGATCAACGACGAGCGACCCATCGGAATCCGGCTCGACAGCGGTGATCTCGCCGAGCTGGCGGTGCGGGCGCGGCAGATCCTCGACGGCGCCGGGTTGAAGCGCGCCAGGATCGTGGTCAGCGGCGGGCTGGACGAGTACGACATCGACGCGCTGGTCGCCACGGACGCTCCGGTGGACGTGTACGCGGTCGGTACCAGGGTCGGCACCTCGGCGGACGCGCCGTACCTCGATACCGCCTACAAGCTGGTGGAGTACGCCGGTCGGCCGATCATGAAGCTCTCACCGGGCAAAGCCACTACCCCCGGTCCCAAGCAGGTCTTTCGCGGCCGCGGTCTGGACGACGTCATAGCCTGCCGGGACGAAGACACGCCACCGGACGCCGAGCCGTTGCTGGAGGCGGTCATGGTCGCCGGACAGCGAGTCGAAGCCCAGCTCGAGCCGGCCGAGGCGGTCGCGGCGGCACGACAGCGGTTCGAGCTCGACCTGGCCACCACGCCGCCTGCCAGCCGGCGGATCCGCCAACCCGTGGTCCGCCGGCCCCGGCGATCCGAGGCGCTGACCCGGCTCACCCAGCAGGTGCGCACAGCGCTGACCCAGCACGCCAGTCTCGACTAGCGAACCCATCCGATCCGTTCGAGGCTCCGCACCCATTGTGCTATCCCTTGACGACGCCGAGGGGAACGAGCCTGGCGACCTTGCGGGCGAGCCCGGCGTGCTCGCTGACGTCCACGACAGCGGTGACGTCCTTGTATGCGCTCGGCGCCTCCTCCGCGAGTCCGCGCCACGAGGAACCGCGAACCAGGACGCCGCGAGCTTCGAGTTCGTCGCGCAGCCGGCGGCCACTCACCTGCCGGGCGGCCTGGTGCCGGCTTTGCACCCGCCCGGCTCCGTGCGCGGTGGAGTTGAACGCGGGACCACCGCCGGGGACGCCGACAAGGACGTAAGACGCAGTGCCCATGGTGCCGGGGATCAGTACCGGTTGCCCGATCGCGCGCAGGTCGTCGGGTAAAACCGCGTGACCAGGGGGCAGTGCCAGCGTGGCGCCTTTCCGGTGGACGCACAACGTGCGCACCGTGCCGTCCACCTCGTGGTGCTCCCTCTTCGCCAGGTTGTGCGACACGTCGTAGACGAGGTCGAGCGTGATGCCGGCAGTGGAATCGAACACCCGGCGGGCCGCCTCGCTGAGCAGCTGGCGATTGGCTCGCCCGTAGTTGGCCGCGGCGGCCATGGCACCCAGGTAGCCGCGACCCTCGGTGGAGTGCACCGGAACGCAGGCCAGCTGGCGGTCCGGCACCGAGATGCCATACGACGCCATGACCTTGTCCATCGTCCGCACATGATCGGTGCAGATCTGGTGGCCAAGGCCCCTGGAGCCGCAGTGAATCATCACGCAGACCCGATCTCGGGTCAGGTCGAGCACCGCCGCGACGGCTGGGTCGAACACCTCATCGACGGCCTGCACCTCCAGGAAATGGTTTCCGGAGCCCAGGCTGCCCACCTGACCCAGACCGCGCTCGACGGCCCGGCGGCTCACCTGCGCGGGATCGGCATCGGCCACCGCGCCGGCATCCTCGCATCGGTCCAGGTCACGGGCCACACCGTGGCCGCGCTCGACCGCGTAGCGGGCTCCGCCCAGCAGCACCCGCTCGAGCTCGGCCGCGCTGGGGACGTGCCAGACTCCGCCTTTGCCGACACCGCGCGGGATTACCCGGTCCAACCCGTCCATGACCGCACCCAGGCGAGGCACCAGCGCACCACGATCGAGATCACGGGCGACCAGGAGCCGCACTCCGCAGGAGATGTCGAAGCCCACGCCACCGGGTGAGACCACGCCGCCGGCGTCCACGTCGGTCGCGGCCACCCCACCGATCGGGAACCCGTATCCCCAATGGACGTCGGGCATCGCGTAGGAGGCGTGGACGATGCCGGGCAACGTGGCCACATTGACCACCTGCTCCAGCGACTTGTCGCCCCTGAGGTCGGCAAGCAGCTCCCGGGAGACGAAGGCAACCCCGGGAACCCGCATGGCGCCCTCGCGCTCGATACGGAAACGCCATGGCGTTTCCTCGACAACTCGCATCACGGCCACCTCCACAGGAATCTAGACTCCGAGCGAGATCGGCGGTGCCACGCCGGGGCTGCCGGGTCGACCGGAGCTGAAGCATGGCAGTGCGAGGGATCAGGTGAGCCGGTCCGCATCCGGCCACCGGGCAGTCGCCCATACCGCGGACGCGCGGGTACAGGCGTGGGCGCCGACTCGCGAGCGGTGCATCGCGGAGGCGGTCCTGGGCACCGTAGAGACCTTCCTCGACACCTCGGGAGCGCGGGCCACCGGCCGCTACCGGTGCCAACTCGCCGCGAGTACCGACGAGGACCTGCTCGTCGCCGTGCTCGATGAGGTCATCTATCTGTTGGACACCGCGAGTGCGGTGCCGGTGGACGTGGAGATCGACCTGCTGGACGGCGGCGTCGACGTCGACTTCGCGACGGTGGACGCGGCGGCCCATCGGCAGACGGGCTCGATCCCCAAAGGCGTCTCGCTGCACGAGCTCTCGCTGGCTCCGGGACCGCGCGGATGGTCGTGTCTGGTGACGCTGGACGTGTGAGCGTTCCGATCAGCCTCCCGGGGTGAGCAAGATCTGGCGATCGCGCTGGACCCCCCCGACGTCCATCCGGCTCCCCGCCGGGACGCACGGATGTCCTTGCTATGGCGGGGGTGGCCTCCGGCCTGTCAGCCGCAGCATCCTGGGCGCGGGCGGGCGACCGGATGGGGGTCGAGGGGAGCATGAGGCACCGCAGCCGCTGTGGCAACTGCGCCAACGCATCGGACAGCTGCCCTGGGGACAGGTGCGAGGCGATCGCGTAGGTGACCGTCGCGGCCATCCTGGGCGCGTCCTCCAGCGGGATCCGGGCCTGCTCGGCGAACCGGCGAGAGTACTCGTCCGGCCCGCACCGCACCGGTACTCGCGCCGGCTGCCAGCCTTCATAGAACACCCCGCGAAGCAGGACCGGCAGTTGGGCGGCGAAGTGAGCCGCGCCATCGACGGTGAGCCGATCCCGCAGCATCTGCAGCCAGGCCCGCAGCACCCGGTAGGCGAACCGGCGATCGTCCGTACCGATCTGCCGAGCGACGTCGGCCACCCAGATGTGCGCGGTGTTCAGCGAATGATCAAAAACGTCAAGCCTCGACTCGGCCATTGCGGTCGCTCCCTCCAACAGCTCGGTCGGGCATGTCCAGCCCTGCCCTGATTGCAGCTCAGTCCGCCGCGATCTGGCAGGGCCGTGCGCCCGCTCCTGCCGGGACCTTGGCCACCTCTCACGTCTGGAGGAGCCGCAGTGCGGGGCTACCGCGGACGGTCGCCGTCGATGAGCACGCGACTCCGTAGGTCGGCACGCTGCAGCCTGGCGGGCACAACTCCCGGCACGTAGAGCCCTCCGGCCGGATCGCGGCGGGATCATGCGCACTCGACGCCATGGGACCTTCGGCCCGCCGGATCATCCGGCTGGCCATCGATCGGGAGATGGTCGCACGTAGCCTACGGCTATGACGTGCTCGCTGATCAACAAGCTGGTCGACAAGGCGGCAGTGCCACTCGTGGGCCGGTCGTGATTACCGGTTTACTAGTGGTCAACGCCGGGTCGAGCAGCCTCAAGCTTCGGGTATTGGACAGCGCTGACGACACGGTTGCCTCGACCGAACTGGAGCGGTGGCAGGGCGAGGCGGATCTCGACGCGCTAGCCGGCTTCCTGCGCTCGGCCGGCGCGGTTGACGCGGTCGGGCACCGCATCGTGCACGGTGGGCGGGCCTTCGGCGGTGCGGTTCGGCTCGACGACCCGGTGATCGCCGAACTCGAGGCCCTGACCGATCTCGCCCCGCTACACCAGCCACGGTCGCTGGCCGGAGTGCGAGCGGTGCGCAGGGTTTTGCCGAACGTCCCGGCGGTCGGCTGCTTCGACACCGCGTTCCACGCCACGCTGCCCGAACCCGCCGCCATCTACCCGCTTCCGGCCGAGTGGCGGGAGCGCTGGGGGCTGCGCCGGTACGGGTTCCACGGGCTCTCGCACGCGTACGCCGCCCGGCGTGCGGCGGAGCTGGTCGACCGGCCGATCAAGCAGCTCCGGGTGGTCAGCTGCCATCTCGGTGCCGGCGCGTCCGCGTGCGCGGTCGCGAACGGACGTTCGGTCGACACGACCATGGGCTTCACCCCGCTCGAAGGGCTAGTCATGGCCACCCGTTCCGGATCGGTAGACCCGGGCCTGCTGATCTGGCTCCAGCAGCGCGGCGGCCTCGGTGTCGCCGAGCTGGCCGATGGTCTCGAGCACCACTCCGGACTGGCCGGGTTGGCCGGCGGCGACGAGGCCGGCAGCTCCGGCGACATGCGCGATGTGCACGCGGCGAGACAGGCCGGGGATGCTGACGCCGCGCTAGCGTTTCAGGTCTACATCCACCGGCTACGGGCGGGGATCGCGTCCATGGCCGCGGCCATGGACGGGCTCGACGTCCTGGTATTCACCGGCGGGGTCGGGGAGCATCACCCCGCGGTGCGGTCCGCCGCAGCCGTGGGACTCGACTTCCTCGGCATCCAGCTGGACGAGCCCGCCAATGCGGCAGCCTCCGGCGACACCGATATCGGCGACCGGGCGGCGACAACCCGGACCGTGGTGGTCGCCGCGCGCGAGGATCTGGAGATCGCGCGGCAGGTCAGAGCGCTGCTGAACCCGGCAACGACCGGAGTACGGAGTGCTCAGGATCCGGAGTGACCGGGGCCGGCGACGACGGGCTCCATCCGGTACAGCGACCGGACGGTGCGCCGCTGCCCGGCCTGTGTGGGTCGGCTCCCGGCCAGCGCTGCGAGCAGGTCGACCGCGGTGACCAGCCCGACCAGGACACCGTGCTCGTCCACGACGCCGACCGCATCTGTTCCCGCATCCAGCATGACGCGCGCGGCGACCGGCGCCGGGTCGTTCTGGTGTACCCGGCCGTGCGTCCGATCCCTGACCAGATCCCGTACCGGAGTACGGATCCGATCCGGACCACCGGCATCCCAGTGCTTGGCGATCGTGGCCGCATCTACCACGCCGCGGAACTGGCCGGCCTCGGTCACGATCGGCAGGTGATGTACACCGGCCCGAGCCATCAGCTCCCAACACATGATCACTGATTCGTCGGCGGTCACTACCATCAGATCGGTGCTCATCACGTCCGACACGGTGAGCCGCTCGACCGGCGTGCTCCCGGTGCTCGTGTCGTTGCTCGTCATGGTGCCCTCCGTTCGATTCGATCCGGTCCGCCAACGATCAGTAACCGCGGCGGTAGCTCTGCGCCGCCGCGACCCGGGATATCGCCATCTGTTCGACCGCCAGCCTCGGCAGCACGTCTGCCCTGATCCGGTCGAGGAACTCGACAGTGTTCGCAGTGATCTTTTCGCGGATCGTCGCGAACGCCTGGTCCCGACTGCCACCGTGGTACTCCACCGACGCGCAGATCACGCCACCGGCGTTGGCCAGGATGTCGGGCACGCTGAGTATTCCGCATTGGTCGAAGATGGCTTCGGCCTCGCGGGTAGCCGGAATGTTCGCGCCCTGCAGGATCACTTTCGCTCGAACAGCGCTGGCATTCCGGGCGTCCAGCACGTCCGGCTGGGCAGCCGGAACCAGCACGTCGCAGTCCAGCGTCAACAGCTCATCCCGAGGTAGCGGCTGGCCTCCCGGAAACTCGTACAGCTGCCCGGACGACCTGAACTCGACCAGAGCGGGAAGATCCAGGCCGCCTGGATTGTGGGTTGCGCCGTTCCGGTCGGAGACGGCGATGATTACCGCTCCGCACTCGTGGAGGGCAAGCGCGGCATGACGGCCCACGGCACCGAACCCCTGAACCGCAACTCTTGCGCCGCCGATCCGGAGCCGGCCGGCGTCCTGTAGCGCCTCGGCGCAAACGGCCAGACCGAATCCGGTAGCGCCAAGCTGGTCCAGCGGAATGCCACCCAGAACGGCCGGCAGGCCGACGGCGCGGCCGATCTCGTCGCTGATCCAGGCCATGGCCGTTTCGTCGGTGCCCATGTCGGGGCCGGGTATGTAGTCGGTAAGGTCCGCGATAGCCCCGGCAAAGGCACGGACGGCTTGCTCCTTCACCGCCGGATCGCCGGCCGGATTCGCGATGATGCCCGACTTTGCGCCGCCGTGCGGCAAGCCGGCGGCCGCGTTCTTCAGCGTCATCGCCCGGGCCAGCCTGGCTACTTCGGTCGCGTCAACCGTCGGACTCATCCGCAGCCCGCCGATCGCCGGGCCGAGCGCGACGTTGTCCACGACGACGATCGCATCGTGTCCGGTGGGTAGCCGGAAGAACGCCACGCTGGCCGGGCCAAGATTGTCGACCTGCCACCGGGCCGACCGGTACCGAACCGATTCCAGGTGCGTGCCAGCGGGCCGAGCGGCCGGCGGCTCGGGTACTGGGAGCCCTATTGACATGGTCGTCTCCCTCCGCGGCTAGGACGGCGAGAGCGGCCCACTGCCATCCGGCGGTTCGAGTTGCGTGGTGTGCAAGCCATGACCTGCAAATCCACGTCTCTTCGGGCTGGTGCTCTCGCCGTCCACCAACGATCCTGCCTGGTCGCGAGTGGCCGGGCACGGGTCCAAGGTCCCGCACCTGCGAGCCGATGGTCTCCGGCTAGCGCAGCGCGCGCTGGTACGGATGGCGGCGCCGTTGCGGCGCGAGCCTGACCCGCACGTCGGCCGCGGTGACCCCGCCCGGACGGACCATGACCGGGTTGAGGTCGAGCTCGGCAAGCTCGGGCACGTCGTCGGCGAGCCGGGATACCCGGTTGATCAGATCGAGCAGTGCTGCCCGGTCGGCCGGCGGCCGTCCGCGATGGGCGCGCAGGAGCGCCGAGATGCGGGCCGAGTCGACCAGCTCCTCGGCGTCGCGATCCGTCAGCGGCGTCAGCCGAACGACCCGGTCGGCGACCAGGTCGGTGTCGACCCCACCGGCACCGAACGCCACGAGCGGACCGAACACCGGATCCTGAACCGTGCCGATCAGTATCTCGACCCCAGGTTTGGCCATCTCCTGGACAACCACCCCGGCCAGCTGCTCACCGAACTGCTGCCGGAACCCCTGGAAGGCCGCGCGAACCTGGTCCGGTCCGGTGACATTCAGCCGGATAGCGCCGGCATCGCTCTTGTGCACCAGCTCCGGCCAATACGCCTTCATCGCCACCGATCCACCGATGATGGCCGCGGCGGCTACCGCCTCGGCCTCGTCAACCGCCAGGAGCAACCTTGCGGCCGGGATCCGGTAGGCGTCGAGCAGCCGGGCGCACTGATCAGGCGGCAGCCATCCGCCGTCCGGGCGGCCGGCCAGGTAGTCGCGCACGACCTGAGCGGCGGTGGCTCGATCGAGCTTGGGCGGTTCCGCGACGACGCCGGGCGGCCGCGTAGTCCACCGCTGGTAGCGCACCGCGTGGGCCAGCGCCCGCGCCGCGGACCTCGGATCCGCGTAACACGGGAGCTTCATGCCGTCGGCACAGGTCAACGCCTCGACGGTGGCCGGCTGGTCAATGCGGACCACTACCACCGGGACCGGAAATTGTCCGGCTGCCCCAGTCAGTGCCGGGGTCAGCTCGCCAAGCGCGGTCGGCGCGATCAGCGTGAGCACGGCCGAGACACCGTCGAAACCGGCAAGCCGTTCGAGGCAGCGGTGAAACTGCTCGGCCGAAGCGGCGGCCGTCGTGTCGACCGGGTTGGCGCAGGCGGCGCCGTCGGGCAGCAACTCGGCGAGCTCCGCTGACTCCGCTTCGGTCAACGTTGGCACGGTTAGACCGGCGGCCACGCAGGCGTCGGCCGCGATCACCCCGATGCCACCGGCATTGGACATGATCGCGATCCGGTCGCCGGCCGGAACCGGCTGCAGCGCCAGCAGCGCCGCGGTGTCGATCAGCTCCGCGAGACTCTCGGTAGCGATGATGCCGGCCTGGTGGAACAGAGCGTCCCGGGAGGCGGCCGGGGTGGCCGCAGCGGCGGTATGCGAGGCGGCCGCCCGCCGGCCGGCCTCGGAGGTTCCGGCCTTGACCGTCAGTAGCGGCAGTTGCCTGGCCACCCGCCGGGCGGTCCGGGCGAACTTGCGGGGGTTGCCGAACGACTCGACGTACAGCAGACCGAGCTCGGTTCGCCCGTCATGCTCCCACCACTGCAGCATGTCGTTGGCGCTGACGTCGTACTTGTCACCGACCGAGGCGAACGTGGACACGCCTATGCCGAGCCGGCCGAGATGCTCTAGCAACGCGATCCCGACACCACCGGACTGGGCCACCAGGCCCGCGTTCCCGAGCACCGGGGTGCCCGCCGCGAACGTGGCGTTCAGCCGGCCGCTGCCCGCCAGCGCCGAGACGATCCCCAGGCCGTTTGGACCGACCAGCCGCATCCCGTGCCGACGGCAGGCGGCGTGCAACTCCGCGCCCTGTGGGCCAAGGCCCGAGGTGACCACAACCAGCGCGCGCACGCCGCGGCGGCCGCATTCGTCGGCCACCGCCACAACGGCCGCCGCAGGTACCGCGACGATCGCGAGATCGGGTGTCTCCGGCAGCGCGGAGACCGAGGGGTAGCAGGGCACCCCGTCGATCTCGTGCGCGTGCGGGTTGACCGCATACAGCGTTCCGGGAAAACCGCCCTGGTGGATGTTGGACAGCACCGCGTGGCCGATGGACGTTCGGCTCCGGCCGGCGCCGACCACCGCGACCACCTCCGGCCGGAACAGCGGCCGCAGGCTCATCGCGTCCGCAGCGCTCTCCCGCCGGGCCTGCGCGTCCAGGTAATGCTCGGACTCGTCCAGCCAGATCGTGACGGTGCTCACGCCCCCGTCAACCGCCCGCTCGATCCGCAGGCCGAGATCCGCGAACACCTGCAGCATCGGATGGTTGGTGGTCAGCATCATCGCCTCGAACGCCCGGACGCCGTTATCCCTGGCCAGCACCACGAGCTGCTCGAGCAGCAGGGTGCCCACACCGCGGTGGTGCAGCCGATCTGCGACCGCGGTGGCGAACTCGGCACCGGCTTCGCCCCCGACCCGCTCGTACTCCGCCACGCCGACCACCTCGCCGGCCAGCACGGCGATGACCGCACCATGATCCGGGCCGGCCGGGCGGCAGATCCGTTCGGCCGACTGGCCGCTGACCGCCGCGGGCGCCGAGCCCATGAAACGCATGTAGCGGCTCTGCGGGGTCAGCTCGTCGAACAGCTTTCGTACTGCGGGCTCGTCGACAGTCGACGCCTGGCGGATCTCGATCGTGCTGCCGTCGGTAAGCAGCGAGTACGTCGCAGTGGACCGGCTGGACGTCGACATGCGGCTCCTCCCGCGCTCGGCATTTCCCTGGACATCGTGACCCATCGGAGGGCCCTATGGCAGCCCCCGATGGTCCCTGCCTGGCGGGGCCGTTCGATCCCTCGGCCAGGATCCGAGCAACAGATGGCAGCCGCTGATCAAGTAAGTACCACCCGCTCGCCGCTGCGCGGAACGACGGCCAGCCGATGCAGCTTGTCACCGTGCCGACTCCACCGAGGAACGTCAATATTGGCTGCGCTTGGCCCTCCATCGGGCAGCTGCGCCGGGGCCGGACCTACCGCCCGGTGGAGTTCCAGTCTGCCGGGAGCGGGACCAAGGTCCCGGGGTTACCCGGCCCTTTGTCCGGATCGAGCGCACCATCCACTGGCATAACCTGGACGTGATTTACGAGCGAGCAGACACAACGCACCGGCCCGGGAGCACCAAGACAGATGACAACTACACCATCCGACTCGATTACGGTCTTTCTCCTCGACGATCATGAGGTGGTACGCCGGGGAGTTCGCGATCTCCTCGAGGCCGAGCCGGATATCACCGTCGTCGGCGAGGCGGCCACTGCCCGGGAGGCGATGGCCAGGCTGCCCGCAGTGCGGCCCCAGGTAGCGGTGCTGGACATCCTGCTCCCGGACGGGGACGGGGTCAGCGTGTGCCGGGACATCCGTTCTCAGCTGCCCGACCTGGCCTGCCTGATGCTGACCTCGGCGGCGGACGACGACGCGCTGTTCAATGCGATCATGGCCGGTGCGTCCGGATACGTGCTCAAGCAGATCCGCGGCAACGACCTGGTCGACGCGGTGCGCAAGGTTGCCGGTGGCCAGTCGCTGCTCGATCCCCGAGCCACCGCTCGCGTGCTCGAGCGGCTGCGATCGGACCGGGTCGAACACAAGGATCCCCTGGCCGGGCTCACCGAACAGGAGCGA
>DATAFN010000203.1:0-8729 GCA_036257435.1 Actinomycetes bacterium | reverse complement strand
CGGTCTCGAGGGCGCGGCCGCGCTGATCAGGACCTACGAGATCCAGTTCGTTCCCGGATTGCTGCAGACCGAGGACTACGCGCTGGCCGTGTCCCGCCGGGGCCAGTCCGGCGAGATTGACGAGGAGCTCGGGCGCCGGGTCAACGTCCGGATGACCCGGCAGCGGCTGCTTAGCCGCCCGAACCCACCGCGCCTGTGGGCGATCGTGGACGAGGCCGCGCTGCGCCGCCCGATCGGCGGGTCGGCGGTGATGCGGGCGCAGATCGAGTATCTGATCGACGCCGCGAAACGGCCGAACATCACCATCCAGGTGATGCCGTTCCGGTTCGGCGCCAACGCGGGTGAGAGCGGGCCGTTCTCGATCCTGCGATTCGCCGAAGCCGACATGCCCGACGTGGTCTACATCGAGCAGCTGACCAGCGCGCTGTACCTGGACAAGCCCGAAGACGTCGACCAGTACCAGGAGGCGATGGAACGGTTGAGCGTGCAAAGCGTGCCGCCGGACCGGACCGCCGGGTTTCTGAAGCGGATCCTCCAGGAGACCTAGACCGCCGCCCGGACCGGAGCTGCCCGGACGGCGCCCGCCAGGTGCCTCGACTAGTACGGCGAGGGGAACAGCGCCCAGACCACCTTGCCGGCGGGATGCAGCGGGACCCACCCCCAGGCCAGGCTGAACGAGTCCACGAGGTGTAGCCCGCGACCGGTCTGCGCGATGTAGTCCGGCAGCATGCGAACCGGCGGCTCATCGCTTGGGTCGCGCACCGCGCAGAGCAGCTGATGGCCGGTGCCGAGGAGGCTGAGCTGAACCCAGGGCGGTGGCTTGCCCCGGCCGGCATAGAGCATCGCTTCCGACGGTGCACCCGGCCACGCGTCGAGGTCGACGGCAAGCGCGTGGCGCAGCGCGTTGGTCACCAGCTCCGACACCACGAGACTGACGTCGTCAGATAAGTTGCCGATCCGCCAGTCGGCGAGCGTCACCCGAGCGAACTCCCGAGCGGCGCCGACGGATGCTGCCTCGGGTCGCAGGGCACAGGTAGCCGTGCTCGGCGTGCGGCGCTGGCTGACGTTGGGTGGCCCCGGCCGGACCGGCCACTGCTCGCACATCATCTCGGCTTGCTTAAGGGCCGATACGAGTACGCCTCCGCCAGGCTGGTCGCCGACGCGCTCGGCGATCCCCATCGATGGGTGTGTCATCACGGCCCTACGACGATGCGTGCTCTGTCAATTGCGTATCTACCCGTCCGTAGCATGCCGCGCATCATGTGCAGATGCAAGGCCCAGATGCACATGCATCTGGGGTGTGCACTTCGTAGCGGGTGCGCTACGATGGCCGCCATTGTGTGCAGATGCAAGCCCAAATGCACATGCAGACGCTTCGTGCGCGGGCGGCCGCGCGGGCGACCGGCATCCGAGACGAGCTCGTCAAGGAGAAGCGATGAACCCGATTTCCAATGGCACGCCGGCCGGCCAGCTGCCGGTGGCCCGGTGGCAGAAGAGCCGCCGCAGCAACTCGCAGGGCAACTGCGTCGAGGTTGCGCCAATCCCCGGCGGTCAGGTGGCGGTGCGCAACTCCCGGCATCCCGACGGTCCGGCACTTATCTACACCCGGGACGAGATGGTGGCGTTCATCGAGGGCGCCAAGGACGGTGACTTCGACCACCTGCTCGGCTAACGCATCGACCCGGCGCGCCCGGCGTGCAGCCATCCGACCGGATACGCTACGTGCCGTATGATCCTGCCTTCCCCCTAGACAGGTGAGTGTGATGGGCGATCAGGGTTCACGGCTCGCGCAGCCTTCTGGCGACGAGGACATCGACAGCTGGGCGCCGCCGGGGATCGATACCAGCAGGCCGCATTCCGCTCGGGTCTACGACTATTGGCTGGGCGGCAAGACCAATTTTGCGGTTGACCGGGCCATGGCCGAGGCCGTCGAGAAGGCCATCCCGACCATTGCCACCATGGCCAGGGAGAACCGCAAGTTCATGGGTCGCGCGGTGCGGTACCTGGCCGCCGAGATCGGCCTGCGTCAGTTCCTCGACATCGGCACCGGCATCCCGTCGGTGGGGAATGTGCACGAGATCGCCCAGCAGGTCGCTCCCGAGTCTCGGGTGGTGTACGTCGACAACGACCCGATCGTGCTGGCGCACGCCCGGGCGCTCATGGTCGGCGGCGACGTGGGTCGCACCGCCTACATCCACGCCGACGTCCGGGAGCCGGAAAAGATCCTCAACGATCCCACACTCACCGACGTCCTCGATCTGAGCCAGCCGGTCGGCCTGATCATGGCCGCGTTGCTGATGCTGGTCAGCGACGAGGACGATCCGTGGGCGACGGCTCGGACCCTCATGGACGCCCTGCCGTCCGGCAGCTACGTGGCGATCAGTCATCACGGATCGGACTTCGACCGGGAGGCAATGGCGGCAAATGTCGCCGCGGCCGCGCAGGGCGGCGTGACGCTGGTGCCGCGGGAGCGGGCCGACGTAGAGCGGCTCTTCGGCGACTGGGAGTTGGTCGAGCCGGGCGTCGTCCCGGTGATGGCGTGGCACCCAGACGACGCGCCGGCCGACCCGGAGGCCGCCTACCTGTGGGCCGGAGTCGCCCGCAAGCCGTAGCACAACGGCCGGTGCACAGCACCGCTGCCGGTGTTGCGCGGCGCACCGTATCCTGATGCCGTGCCGAGGTACGACTACCGATGCCGCGCGTGCGGCGCCACGTTTGAGATCACCCGGTCGATGGCCGAGGTGGACGCACCCACGCGCTGCCCGCAGGGGCACGACGACACGGTCCGCCTGCTGTCGGCAATCGCGATCACCGGTAGGGCCGGGTCGCCGGCGCCGGCCGGAGGTTCGGGCGGTGGCTGTTGCGGCGGCGCGTGCGGCTGTGGCGGCTGACGATCTTCGCCGCTGACCGGTGACCGGGGGATCAGTGGAGCGGCCCGATCAGGTGTCCGCTCTGCTGAAGCGAGTTGGTGTCGATGCCACCGACACATCCATCGACCAGGTCGCGCACAACCGCTGGCTGACCAGGGGTATTTGGCGAGTGTCCATCTCGGGTGTGCCGATGGTGCTGAAGTACCTCAGCGCCGATCGGGATCTCGGTGCCACGGTCTGGCACGCGCACTGGTCGGCTGGGTCGGAAGTGCCGCGGCACTGGAACTACTGGGCTCGGGAAGGGCTCGCCTACCTCGAGGGGATCACCGACGCATACGGTGGCAGCGGGCTCGGCCCGGCGCGGGCCGTGTCCGTCGATCTGACCGATCGCGACTGCACGCTCTTACTCGAGTTTGTCGACGGCGCGCCCGCCGAGCAGTGGGGCATCGCCGATTATGTGCCGGCGGCCGAGGCGCTCGGCCGGGCGCAGGGGTCGTACCTCGCCGGCCGGCCATTGCCGCGGCATCCGTGGCTCAGCCGAGGGTTCTTGCGCGACTACAGCCGCGAAAAGCCGGCGGACTGGTCGTTGCTGTACGACGATCGGCCCTGGGACCAGCCAGTGGTGAAGCGGAACTTCCCGGCCGAGCTCCGGGCGGCCGCAACGTGGCTGCACGAATCGCGTGATCGCCTGTACGCGATCGCGGAGCGGCTGCCCCGGACCCTGTGCCATCTGGACTTCTGGACCAAGAACCTGATCAGGCGTCCGGACGGCGAGATCGCGTTGCTGGATTGGGCCTTCGTTGGCGACGGTGCGGTCGGCGAGGACGCCGGCAACCTGGTTCCGGACGCCGTTCTCGATCACTTCGTGCCGGCCGAGAAGCTTCCCGAGTTCGGGGCGGCGGTCCTCGACGGATATCTGACCGGGCTCCGGCAGGCCGGCTGGGCCGGCGACGCCCGGCTCGTCCGGCTGGGAATGTGGGCGGCCGCGGTCAAATACGACTGGCAGACTCCGATGATGCTCGCGGCGGCGTCGGCGACCCGGCAGTTCCGGTACGGCGGCACCGAGGAGATCGATGCCGACCACCGGTTTTGGGAGCGCGGCCGCGCGCTGCTGCACAACGCGAACACGGCCCGGCAGGCGGTCGCCCTCGCCGATGAGATGGGAATCGGCTCCTGATCCGCACTCGCCGATCACGGTAGCGTTCGGCCATGAAGGCAGCGGTGCACACCCGCTTCGGCCCGCCGGACGTGGTCCAGATCTCGGACGTGCCCAGGCCGGTGCCCGCGGACAACGAGGTGCTCGTTCGGGTTCACGCGTCGACGGTGAACCGGACCGACTGCGGTTTCCGGGCGGGCAAGCCCTGGTTCGGCAGGCTGTTCTACGGGCTGGTCCGCCCCCGGGCGACGACGCTCGGGAGTGAGTTCGCCGGCGTGGTCGAGTCGCTCGGCCGGGACGTGACTGCGTTCCAGGTTGGTGACCGGGTGTTCGGCTACAACGACCGCACGTTCGGCGGTCACGCGGAGTACCTGGCGACTCCCGAGGACAGCTGGATTGCCGCCGTGCCCGCGAACCTGACATTCGAGGAAGCCGCGCCGAGCACGGAAGGCGCGCACTATGCCTTGGGCCTGCTCCGCGCGGCGAACATCCAGGCCGGGCACGCCGTGCTGATCTACGGCGCGACCGGAGCGATCGGCTCGGCTGCGGTCCAGCTCGCGAAGAGCCTCGGCGCCTCGGTAACCGCGGTCTGCGCGACTGCGCACCTGGAGCTGGTGAAAGGTCTAGGCGCGGACCGGGTTGTCGACTACACGGCCCAGGACTTCACCCGCGACGAGCAGCGCTACGACATCGTCTTCGATGCGGTCGGCAAGAGCTCGTTCGGCCGCTGTAAGCAGCTGATGAAACCGCGCGGCGTATTCATTGCCACCGACCTGGGTCCGCTGTCCCAGAATCCGTTCCTGGCGCTGATCACGCGGCTGGGCCGCGGGCGGCAGGTCAGATTTCCGCTGCCGCGGAACGAGCCCGAGATGGTGCGGTACCTCAAGGAGCTGATCGAATCCGGGCAGTTCAAACCGATCATCGACCGGCGCTATCCGCTGGACGAGATCGTCGAGGCCTACCGCTACGTCGATACCGGGCAGAAGCTCGGCAACGTCGTGATCAGCGTTGTGCCGTCGAGCTAGCCCACCGGGCTCGGTACAGCGTGATATTTTTGACTGAGTCAAAGATATCTGCGGTAGCGGAGGCAGCGATGCCGGTGGCTAAGCGGCTGGAGGCGCGAGTTGCCGAGGTGCGCTCGTTCAACCGGTTCTACACAGCGATCATCGGCGTCCTCGACGAGGGCCTGCTCGACAGCCCCTACACGTTGACCGAAGCCAGGGTGATCTTCGAGCTCGCTCAGCGGGACTCCTCCGAGGTCGTGGCGCTGCGGCGGGAGCTCGGTCTCGACGCCGGCTACCTCAGCCGGATCCTGACCCGGTTCGAAGCGGACGGTTTGATCACCCGGTCCCGTGCGGCCGGGGATGCCCGGCGCCAACTCGTCCGGCTCACCGATTCCGGCCGCCGCGCCTACGCCGCACTGGATGCCAGTTCGGCCGTGCAGATCCGCGGCCTGCTCGGCCGGCTCGCGGAAGCCGAGCAGCGCGAGCTGCTGGCTGCGATGGAGACCATCCGAAGGCTGGTAGCGAAGGCGCCGGGCGCCGAGCCGCCGGTGCTGCGCGCATTCCAGCCGGGCGATCTTGGCTGGGTGGTGCAGCGGCACGGCGTGCTCTACGCCGCGGAGTACGGCTGGGACGACACGTTCGAGGCGCTGGTCGCCCGGATCGTCGCCGATTACGTCGATCATCGCGATCCCGACCGGGAGCGCGCTTGGATCGCGGAGGTCGCCGGCGAGCCGGCAGGCTGCGTGTTCTGCGTACGCAAGGACGTGGCCACGGCCCAGCTACGGCTGCTGCTGGTCGAGCCCTCTGCCCGTGGCCTCGGCATCGGCACCCGCCTGGTTGACGAATGCGTCCGGTTCACCCGCGATGCCGGCTACCGGCGCATGGTGCTGTGGACGAACTCGGTCCTCGCCGACGCCCGCCGGATCTACGAGCGGGCCGGTTTCGAGCTAGTGGAGTCGGAGCCGCACCACAGCTTCGGTCAGGATCTCGTCGGCCAGTTCTGGTCGCTGGAGCTTGTCTGATAGCGCAGGTTGTCGGTGGTCGATGTCAAACTCCGGACATGGATGCAATCGAGGCTGTCCAGAACTGGGTAGCGGGTTGGGTCCGCGGATGGTCCGCCCACGACCCGGATCTGATCGCCGCGCTTTATAGCGATGACGCCGTGTTCGTGTCGCATCCGTTCCGTACCGAGCTGCGCGGCGCTGCGGGCGCGGCCGAGTACGTGAGATCCGCGTTCGCCGACGAGGACACGGTCGAGTTCTGGTTTGCCGAGCCGATCGTGGCCGGTGATCGCGCCGCCGTCGAGTACTGGGCGCACTTCACGACCGGCGATGTCGAGCAGACGCTGGCCGGGATCACCGCACTCGTCTTCGCCGCGGACGGCAAGTGTCGCGAGCATCGGGACTACTGGGCAGTTCGCGAGGGCCGGATTGAGCGCGCGGGCGGCTGGACGCAGGCGGTCGCGACCCACGGCCGGTACGGCTAGTAGGCATCGCTCGCTAGCCGGCGCCGGCCTGCTCCAGTGCGCGGCGCATGTGCTGATGTCCGATGGTCTCGAAGCCCACCACCGTCACCAGCGGCGCGAACATGAGCACGACCAGGCACGCGGCCATCGGCACGCCGGCGGACGCCAGGACGGTGGCGAGCACAAGCACCGCCACGGTGCCGGCGAGCAGCGTCAGGTGGAGCGGGTCGGCGGCCCGGACCAGGAGCGTGTACAGGGCGTACAGCGCGAATACGTACACCGCCACCGGCACGGCGACGGTCAACACGGTGGCGGTTGCGCCGATCTGTGCGTGGTGACCGATATACGCGGCCGCGACCTGCAGCCCGGCGCCAGTGGCGGCAATCGAGCCGAAGATCAGGATGTGCCCGTATCCCCAAGCGAACACCCGCGCCCGGTGGACGCGCAGTACCTGCCCCGACGGGACCGTGAAATACATCCACCACAGCCCGAACGTCAGCCCGATGCCGGCCACCGCCACGAGCGCGGCGTCCCGGCTCCACCCGTCGGCGTCGACCACTGCGCCGAGCGAGGCGACCGTACCGATTACGCCTTCGCCGAGCGTGATGATGGTCAGCAGACCGTAGCGCTCCGCGAGATGGCCGGCGTGCCAGGGCGTGCCGCCCTTGCCGCGCTCGGCGATGACCGGGCCGGCCAGCTCGATCAGGATCAGCGGCGCGGCCACGATGAAGAACGTGCTCGCGGGCATCTCCGCCAGCAGCAGCAGGACCCATCCGGCCTGCGCGATCCCGATCGTGGCGGCGTAGGTCTGGCAGGCCCGGCGCCGCGCTGGATCCTGTCGAGCGGCCCGCAGCCAGAGGAAGAGCATGGCGACCCGCATCACGACATAGCCGGCCACCGCAACCCGGTTGTTGATCGGGTCCCCTTGGTCGATCGAGTGGAACACCGGAGGCAGTCCCAGCGCCAGGATGATCACGCCGACCATCTGGACCATAGTGGCAAGCCGGAACGCCCAGTCGTCGGTGTCGTATGCGGAGGCGAACCAGGAGAAGTTGATCCAGGCCCAGCAGATTCCGAACACGGCGAAGCTGAACCCGATGAGGCCACCGGCCAGGTGGCCGGCGGCCAGCAGGTGGGCGAACTGTTCGGCCGCCACCCCGAACGCCACCACGAACGTCAGGTCGTAGAGCAGCTCGAGCGGCGTCGCGGACCGGTGCTCCTCAGCCGGATCACGGCCCGACATCACCTGAAGCCGATGCGCCGGGGTACTCACAGCCGGGGTGCTCACACCGGAAGTCTGGCAGTCGCGGCGACTCGGTCGCGGCTACCTATGGGCATCGTGCTTGACCGGGTTCCGGCGCGTTTCTACGTTCCACTGATGGGGTCGATAGCTGGAGACGATGACCTGGCCGGCTTCGAGTTCGTCAGCGACGAGGACCTGCAGAAGTATCGGATCGGACCGCTGACGCCACACAACGCGCCGGTCGAGCTCGCCGAGTACGACCCGAACTGGCCCATACTGTTCGAGCGGGAGGCCGACCGCATCCGGACCGCCCTCGGCGCCGCGGCGCTTCGCGTCGAGCACGTCGGATCCACCTCGGTCCCCGGTCTGGCCGCGAAGCCCATCGTCGACATCTTGCTCGTGGTCGCCGATTCCGCCGATGAGCCGTCCTACCTGCCAGCGCTGGAAGCGGCCGGCTACGTGTTGCGGGTGCGCGAGCCGGACTGGTTCGAGCACCGGCTGTTCAAGGGCCCGGATACCGACGTCAATGTGCACGTGTTCACCGACGGGGCGGCCGAGTGCGACCAAGTGCTGATCTTCCGGGACCGGCTACGGACCTCAGACGCCGACCGCGAACTCTACGAGCGCACGAAACGAGAGCTGGCGCGCCGAACCTGGCGGCACGTCCAGCATTACGCGGACGCCAAGTCCGCGGTCGTGCAGGAGATCTTGGGCCGGGCTAGGCGCTCTCGTACTTGAACGACAGCCGCAGCTTGATCCGGTAGGTGACGCCGCCGCCTTCGTCGAGGTGGAGGTCCTGCTCCACTACCTCAGCGACCCGCATGTCCCGAACCGTTTGGCCCGCCGTCGTGACCGCGGTGACGGCTGCGTGCTCCCATGACTGGTCGCTGGTGCCAATGATGTCGATCACCTTGTAGACGCTCACGGCTTCCTCCTCGTCACCAACTCGACGGATCCCCTGCAACCTAACAGTTCGCGATCGTGGTGGAGC
>DATAFN010000200.1:0-1910 GCA_036257435.1 Actinomycetes bacterium | reverse complement strand
CACCTACTGATCGAAGAGGCGGCCGCACTGTGAGCGAGCGAAGCGATCGAACGAATAATCAGAGCGCCTCCGGGAGCGGGTCCGGCGAGCGCAGCGAGGTGGATCCGTGACCGAGCATGCATCCGGCCGCGTGGGCGTCGCGAACCGGACCGCCACGCTCTCGTACGACGAGGCACTGGCCGCCTTCGAGCCGGTGATCGGGCTCGAAGTGCACGTCGAGCTCGGCACCAACTCGAAGATGTTCTGCGGCTGTCCGACAACGTTCGGAGCGCCGCCGAACAGTCAGGTGTGCCCGACCTGCCTGGGGCTGCCCGGTTCGCTTCCAGTGGCCAACCGGGCCGCGATCGAGGCGACGATCCGGATCGGCCTGGCGCTCAACTGCCAGATCGCCGAGTGGTGCCGGTTCGCCCGGAAGAACTACTTCTATCCGGACATGCCGAAGAACTACCAGATCTCGCAGTACGACGAGCCGCTGTGCACCGACGGCTGGCTGGACGTGGAGCTGGACGGGCCGGCCGGGCCGCAGACGGTCCGGATCGGCATCGAGCGGGTGCACCTGGAGGAGGACACCGGCAAGACGCTGCACGTTGGGGGCACCACCGGGCGGATCCACGGCGCGGAGTACTCGCTGGTCGACTACAACCGGGCCGGCATTCCGCTGGTCGAGATCGTCACCAAGCCGGTGACCGGCACGGACCGGCTCGCGCCCGAGGTGGCCAGGGCGTACGTGAGGGAGCTACGCGAGCTGTGCCGGGCCCTCGGGGTGTCCGATGTACGGATGGAGCAGGGCTCGCTGCGCTGCGACGTGAACGCCTCGCTGGCCCCGCGCAGCGCATCCGAGTGGGGTCTCAGGACCGAGACCAAGAACGTGAACTCCCTTCGCTCGGTGGAGCGCGCGGTTCGCTACGAGATCCAGCGGCAGGCCGCGGTGCTGGCCGATGGCGGCCGGGTGATCCAGGAGACCCGGCACTGGCACGAGGACACCGGGATCACCACCTCCGGCCGGAGCAAGGAAGAGGCGCAGGACTACCGCTACTTCCCTGACCCGGATCTGGTTCCGCTGGCGCCGGCCAGGGAGTGGGTGGCGGAGCTGCGGGCAGTGCTACCGGAACCGCCGACGGCACGGCGCAAGCGGTTGCAGGCCGAGTGGCAGTTGTCGCCACAGGACATGGCCGCGCTGGTGAACGCCGGCGCGGTCGACCTGGTGGCGGCCACGGTCGCCGCCGGAGCGCCACCGGCCGAGGCGCGCAAATGGTGGCTGGGCGAGCTGGCCCGGCGGGCCAACGAGGCCGGGATGGAGGTCTCCGCGCTGCCCATTACGCCCGGCCAGGTGGCCCGGGTGGTCGCGCTGATCGAAGCCGGCACCGTCAACGACAAGCTGGCGCGGTCCGTCATCGACGGCGTGCTCGCCGGTGAGGGATCGCCGGACGAGGTCGTTGCTGCCCGTGGACTGGTCGTCGTGTCCGACGACGCGGCGCTCGGGTCGGCCATCGACGAAGTGATCGCCGCCCATCCCGACATCGCGGAGAAGGTCCGGGCCGGCAAGGTGGCAGCCGCTGGCGCGCTGGTCGGCGCGGTCATGAAGGCCACCCGCGGGCAGGCCGACGCGGCCCGAGTCCGGGAGCTGATTCTGGACCGCCTCGGCGCTGACGCGTAGGGCCGTTTCAGCCTGTCGGTTTCTTGTTGGTCCGTGGCTGCTAGCGCCCCGGTTTCTGTCGGTGCCGGCGGCTAGCGTTCCGGACATGGAGACCAGCGAGGTCCACCAGGTGGCGGCGCCGCCGGCAGTGCGGATGGGGTGGTGGGCCGGTATCACGCACGGCATGCCGCGACCGTTCTGGATCTTGTTAGGCGGCTCGTTCATCAACCGGATGGGCTACCTGGTCGAGCCGTTTCTCGCGCTCTACCTGGTC